>NZ_CAGKLC010000073.1 GCF_903469665.1 Flavobacterium sp. UGB4466
ATGGAATTAGCCATATCGAGCGTTATCTCTTTGACAAAAGATCTTTTCTTGTAATCAATCTTTCTGATGTGTTCTATGACCTGATCTGCTTTAGTTCCGGCAACAATAGCTACCAGGCAACCTTTTTTGCCTTTGAATTTCTTGTTGGTCAGGATAGTATAAAGTTCCCCCTGAGACAAAGCCACCTCGTCAATGGATAAATGAGTACCCATGTTTTCAGGGAAAATCATCCATTGGTGCGCATGTTCGCGTGGAGCCCATGTATTAAATGAGCTTAAATGTTTTTTGTATTGTCTTTGGAGCCTCTTTCCGTTAACTCCGAAAAAGCCTCCAATGGTATGACAATCTGTAGCACTCTTATCTATTAATTTCTTTTAAAAAAGCCGCAAACTCCTGAGTCATGCGAGTTCCTTTAGCAACTAAAGTCCAATCTCTTTTGATGATTTCCCCGTTGGTTTTATTAGTCCAACGACGTCTTTTGATGTGTAAATACACAAATTTACCTCTTAAGGGAAAGTCCTGAATAGTAATCTCATCAAGAAACCCCTTAGAAATCAATTCAAAAGAATTAAACTCTTGTGGAGGTTTTGTTTTTTCTTCAAAATACAGATGCAATACTTCTTCTGTGTTAGTGGTAGAAACTACTTCAAAGTATTCTATTAAAAAATCAGGAAGCATAAATTTTAAAAGCTCTATAGGTGTCATATCTAATTCTTAGATTACAAATTTCTAATTTTATTTTGACATTCCTCCCCAGGTTTTGCTCTTGATCCAAAATACCCGTTCCAATCCATTCCGGATCTGATTCCACACATTCCCACACTATTCTTTTGTCAGGAGACAATTCAACCACTTTCATTCTTGTCACATCCTCATCTCCGAAACCAAACTCATTGACAAAACCCACTTCCGACTTAACGACTAATTCCTCCGTCCAGACAGCTGCCAAACCTTCCTGCGTCGTCAACACCTTATAAACCTCCGCGATAGGCGCTTTAATATAATTGATATGCTCTATTTTTTCCATTTTCACAACTAGATTATTGTTCACATACCCAAAGTTAACAAGTTTTACATCACTACAACACAAGCCGTTATCTCAAAATTCCAAGAACCTTAATTCACCACTTCACCAAAGAACACATCCCTTTACAACATCAATAGACCGCAAACCCACACAAACACAACAAAAAAAAAACCCCGCTATGAGAAGTATTCATTTGCAACGCTGTGCGAATATCCCTGACTTCGCACCCGCAAAGTGATTAAGTTTTCTTGTAGAAGATGTAATTTGGAAATGACCATTAATACATAGAGAATTAAGAAAAGTCAGGAGACTTATACAGGCTTAAAGTTTATTAGAACTAAAGGTTAAAAACGCAAAGTCAGGAGACTTTGCGTAGCTGGAGGTGATTCAGATCCAAAAATCAAGGAATATTTAAAAAATCATATTAAAAATGATCATAAAATTCTTGAAAATAGGCAGTATGAAATTGTAGAAAATATTGAGATAAACGAATTACTAACAAGAATGAAAAGTGAGTAAAGCAAAGAAAACACCCTTTTTAAAAGATAACCTAGAAAACGAGCAACAAAAGAGCTGTCGTATTCGAGCAGCTCTTCATTGTTGTTTGACTTAATTTTTAACTATTCCGATTGGCTTTACATTATCCACGCTCTTAGTATATTCTCAGGGTTATCATTATTGTAATCAATAATCCTTCTATCATACAAACCTTGATCCTCTTTGTATCCTTTCTTTTCTAAATCAGCGATGGAGTTGTTGACTCCAAAATAATAGACAGTATATTGAGGTTTTACCTTATTTAATACAATGATATTATTTCTAATATGTAATTCTCTTTCTTCGCTCAAATTAGCTAATTTTTGAAACAGTTTATTTGTAAAATCTTCTAATAATATTGATATCATGTGTCTGTTAAATTAAATTATTGATATATCTTAATGTCTCTTTTAAGGGATTTCTTGTAATTATATAATCTCCTAGCTGTACAATGTATGTTTTTTGTATTAATTTAAAAAATGAGAAGTGTAGGATTTTGAAAGTTTATTGAAACATGTTTCAGTAACAGGGGGCAATATTCAAATCAAAGATCAAATTCAAAATTTATGAAGCACAAAAAAAGCCCCTTCTTTTCAGAAGGGGCTTTAAGTACCCGGAGCCGGAGTCGAACCGGCACGGTTTCCCACAGGTGTTTGAGACCAGCGCGTCTACCAATTCCGCCATCCGGGCTTAGCAGACGAAAAAACAATCAAGATTTGATTATTTCAACGCAATAGAATAAGTTTATTATGATGTCATAACTGTGCTTATTCCTTTAACACGGTGCAAATGTAAAAAATAAAATTAAAAATTCTAATAAAAATACTTAATTTTTTCCTTTCAGTGTCCAATAAATTTTCTAAATTTGCACCTCGTTAAAACGAAGCACACACAACTAACTACAAAACAACAAATTAAATGTCGCACCTAGAACCAGAAGCTAAAATTTTTGCTTGTTCACAAAGTGTCTATCTTGCAGAAAAAATTGCAGAACAGTACGGAATTCCGTTAGGAAAAGTAACGATGTCGAAGTATAGTGATGGAGAATTCCAACCATCGTACGAAGAATCAATAAGAGGATTACGTGTTTTTATCGTGTGTTCAACTTTCCCATCTGCTGATAATTTGATGGAATTGTTACTCATGATTGATGCAGCGAAACGTGCATCAGCAAGACACATTACAGCTGTCATGCCATATTTTGGTTGGGCAAGACAAGACAGAAAAGATAAACCAAGAGTTCCGATTGGAGCAAAATTAGTAGCTAATTTATTAGATGCTGCCGGAGCGACAAGAGTAATGACAATGGATTTGCACGCAGATCAAATTCAGGGTTTTTTCGAAAAACCGGTAGATCATTTATTTGCATCTACAATCTTTTTACCATACGTAGAAAGTTTAAAGTTAGACAATCTAACCATTGCATCTCCGGATATGGGAGGTTCAAAAAGAGCATATGCTTACTCTAAGTTTCTAGAATCAGATGTAGTAATCTGTTACAAACAAAGAAAAGCAGCCAACGTTATCGACACTATGGAACTAATTGGTGAAGTAAAAGGCCGTAACGTAATATTAGTAGACGACATGATCGATACGGGTGGAACATTAGCTAAAGCCGCAGATTTAATGATCGAAAAAGGAGCATTAAGCGTTAGAGCCATTTGTACACACGCCATTTTATCAGGTGAGGCCTATGAAAAAATTGAAAACTCTAAATTAAGCGAATTAATCGTTACCGATTCTATTCCTTTAAAAAGAGAATCAAAGAAAATAAGAGTCGTGAGTTGTGCACCTCTTTTTGCCGAAGTTATGCACATGGTGCACCACAACAATTCCATCAGTGGAAAATTTATAATGTAAATTTTGGCCGTAAGCTTTAAGCAATAAGCCGTAAGCACTCCAATAGTTACTTTATAAAAAGCTTAAAGCATACAGCTTAAAGCCTATAGCAAATGAAGAATATTTATTAATAACTATATTTTTTTTACAATGAAATCGATTACAATTAAAGGATCAGAAAGAGAAAGCGTGGGCAAAGTGTCAACTAAAGCCTTACGTAATGCTGGAGCGGTTCCTTGCGTGTTATACGGAGGAAATCAGGCAGTACACTTCTCAGCAGACGCTGCAGCGTTCAAAAACTTGGTTTACACTCCAAACGCACACACAGTTGTGATTGAGCTTGGAAAAGGAAAATCATTTACAGCAGTTTTACAAGACATTCAGGTTCACCCTGTTTCTGACAAAATTTTACACATTGACTTCTTCCAATTATTTGATGATAAAGAAATCACAATGGAAGTTCCTGTGAAAATCGTTGGTACATCTAAAGGTGTTCTTGCAGGTGGTGTTTTACGTTTGAACCAACGTAAATTAAAAGTTAAAGCTTTACCAGCAAATCTTCCTGATTTTGTTGAAGCTGACATTACTCCACTTGAAATGGGTAACAAGTTATACGTTACTAAAGTTGGAAAACCAGAGTACAAAGTTATGCACCCAGACAACACAGTAGTTTGTCAGGTAAGAATCTCTCGTGCTGCTATGAAAGCTGCTCAAGAGGCTGCAAAAGCTGCAAAAGCTCCTGCAAAAGGAAAGAAAAAATAATTTTTTTCAATTCAAAATACAAAGCATCAATCGAAAGGTTGGTGCTTTTTTTTTGAGGTTCTGAGATACTAAGGCACTGAGATTCTAAGGTTTTTTTTACTACAGAACGGCTTCGACTCCGCTCAGCCGGACAAACTTAATATTTGTCGAACGTGTCGGGCTGAGCGGAGTCGAAGCCCTCTAAAGCTAATTATCTATTTTTTTTTAGAAGCAGAACATCCCGTTTTCATAAAACGCGACATTCCTGCCATCCGCTATATCTTTTTATCCGCAAAAAAAGCGGCTAAAAAGGATGCCGCTTCTGTCAGGGCTAGCCAGAAGTTTCGTTTTTTTATTAGACAAGAGGCACAAAGGTTCAGAGGCACAAAGTTGCAATGGTTTTTAAACAATCTTATCCGTATAATAAAAAATAATCCGTGTAAATCCATCCAAATTCAAGTCATCAGCGTGCCATTCTTTGCCGTTAAAAGCAAATTATCTAATTAACAAATTGGCACATTCTTCAATTAACCCTATTTTTGTACCATGATAAAATGGATGACAAAACTGTTTTCATCAACACAAAAAGAAGAGAACGCTGATTATATGAAAAAATATTTAATCGTTGGATTAGGCAATATTGGTGCCGAATACGCAAATACACGACACAACATAGGTTTTAAAGTACTTGATTTTTTAGCTAAGAAAGAAGGTCTTTCATTCGAAACCGTAAAAATGGGTGCTTTGGCCGAATATAAATTTAAAGGAAGAACTTTTTTTCTGCTCAAACCAAACACCTATATGAACCTGAGCGGTAAAGCCGTAAAGCACTGGATGGACAAAGAAAACATTCCATTAGAGAATATCCTGGTAATTACAGACGATCTAAACCTCTCTTTTGGAACTATCCGTATCAAACCAAAAGGCAGCGACGGAGGACACAACGGACTTAAAAACATCAATTTAGTTTTAAATACTCAACAATACACCCGCTTTAGATTTGGGATCAGCGATCAATTCAAAAAAGGACAACAGGTAGACTACGTTTTAGGAGATTGGGACGAAGAAGAAAAAGCAAAATTGCCCGAACGTTTAGAAGTCGCTTCAGAGATTATTAAATCTTTTGGTACCGCCGGCTTAGAAAACACGATGACGACTTTCAACGGAAAATAAAGAATTCCAATACGTTAGCATTCCGAAAAACCAATTATCAATTAATTAAATGGAATAATAACGAAATAGTATTTCCAATTCCAAAGTTAAATGTCTAAATTTGGAATAAATAATTATAAATCATAAAATCATAATATCATGGCTTTTGAATTACCTCAATTACCTTATGCATATGATGCATTAGAACCACATATTGATGCCCGTACAATGGAAATTCACCATTCAAAACATCATAATGCTTACACCACAAATCTTAATGCAGCAATCGCCGGAACAGATTTAGAAGGTAAAACTATCGAAAACATCTTAATCAATCTAGATAAATCAAATGCAGCAGTTCGTAACAATGGTGGAGGTTTTTACAACCACAATTTATTCTGGACTGTAATGTCCCCAAATGGCGGTGGATTACCAACAGGTGATTTACTTGCTGCTATCGAAGCTTCTTTTGGAACTTTTGAAGAATTTAAAGCAAAATTTGCTAAAGCCGGTGCTACACAATTTGGTTCAGGATGGGCTTGGTTATGCGTACAAAAAGGTGGAAAATTAGACGTTTGCGGAACTCCAAACCAAGACAATCCATTAATGCCGGAAGTAGGCTGTAATGGGACTCCAATCTTAGGAATGGATGTTTGGGAGCACGCTTACTACCTAAACTACCAAAACAGAAGACCTGATTATATTGAAGCTTTCTTCAACGTAATCAACTGGACGGAAGTTGCAAGAAGATTTGCTTTAGAGAAATAAGAAAATAGAGTAAAGATTATAGAAAAAAGACGAGTGCCAAATGGTACTCGTCTTTTTTTATCGTTTAATTTTCCGTTGAACACTTCAATTTACATAATACTGGATATGACCAACATGTAGATCAGCAGCGCCATAAAAAACAATACCAAGTTAATATTACGCAATTCTTCCTCTTTCTTCATTTGCAAAGCTATGGTTTCAGCAAACATATAAGCAAACCATACTATCGGAGCAAATATACTAAGCAACAGAAATTCAAACTCACTTCTATTACTCAAATCAGGAAGTGACAATAGCAAGAGTGGCCCTCCCGCAATAACGACCAAAATTACAATCCGGACAAGTAAATGTCTGATTCTACTTTTTGCTTTTAGAATTATACCCCTTGAATTTGCATTATCTGTCTCAAAAGACTCATTAAGTTCCTGATTCATTTTTTTTCGAGTTAACCTTGTTCTTCCTTTATTATTCACACAAGAAGCATTAGACTTCTAATTGAGTCCTAATATACCCTAAGAAACAGCAATAAAAAAATTATAAAAAATGAAATATGTGAAAACCAATCTGTTTTATTGTTTGACTTAATTCTGAGTCAGATTAATATTTAGAATCCAACTTTCTTGTCGTTAAAAGCCAATTCTTCTTATAAAGAAGAAAATAGAACAAAGATTATAGACAAAAAAGACGACTACCAAATGGCACTCGTCTTTTTTGTCGTTATATTTCGTCTTTAGTCTATTCTCTTTGTTCTATTCTCTATTCTCTTAAAAAAAGAAAATAAAAAAGGCGGAATCACTTCCACCTTTTTTGCCCCAAATCTACCATAAACTTAACCTACTAATGTTATGGTTCTGTAAAGGTATGGCAGCTATTCGAATGAAAAAAACTTTCTAGACGAATGGCAAATATATCCGATAAAGTGAATGTAATGTCTTACTTTAGAAATACTTGAGTTTATTCCAATAAAAAAGGTGGAATTACTTCCACCCTTTTTGCCCCAAATCTACCATAAACTTAACCTACTAATGTTATGGTATTTCAAAAGTATTGTAGCTTTCCAATTTCACCAAACAAATAAGACGAACGGCAAAAAAAATCGATGAACTACACAATTTAACCTTTTGTTAGTATTTTATTAATACGCTCTCGCGTCTTTTCCTTCGTAAAAATTCATGAAAGCTCTATTAACCACACGGTTCCCACCAGGGGTCGGATAATCTCCCGTAAAGTACCAATCTCCTAAGTTTTTCGGACAAGCAATATGCAAATCTTCTACTTTTTGGAAAATAATTTTTACTTCAGCATTAATTTCAGGAGAGCTTAACATTTCAGCTATTTTATCTGAAATTTCTTCAGGAGTAAACTGATCGTAAATTGCCGTAACGTAGTTTACAACATCCGTATCTACATAATTCTCCTGCGCTTTACATTTCGCATAAACCTCGTCAACAATATGATATAAATTTCTTTCTTTCAACAAAGCCAAAGCCGCTCTAAAAGCCACAAGACCTTCCAGTTTCGCCATATCGATTCCGTAACAGTCAGGATAACGAATTTGTGGTGCCGATGAAACGATTACGATACGTTTAGGCTTTAAACGATCCATCATCTTTATGATACTCATCTTTAAAGTAGTACCACGAACAATACTATCATCAATAATAACCAGATTGTCCGTTGGCTTAATCACTCCGTAAGTAACATCATACACGTGAGCAACTAAATCATCACGACTACTGTCTTCTGTAATAAAGGTTCTTAGTTTAGCATCTTTGATCGCCACTTTCTCTGTACGAATCTTTACAGCCAATAATTCCTGTAAAGTCTCAGCATTAAGCGTATTCCTGTTGGCTAAAATATAATTGTTTTTTCTTTGATTTAAAAAATCCTGAGCCGCTTCAACTAAACCATAAAAGGAGGTTTCAGCTGTATTTGGAATATAAGAAAACACCGTATTATCGGTATCACTGTCAATTGATTCCAAAACAGCAGGTAAAATTAATTTTCCTAAATTTTTACGTTCCTGATAAATTTCAGCGTCACTTCCTCTTGAGAAATAGATTCTTTCGAATGAACATGCTTTTTTAACGGTTGGTTCTAAAATTTGATTCATAGAAACTTTTCCGTTTTTCTTAATGATCAAAGCATTTCCCGGTTCGATTTCCTGCACACTTTCAAAAGGCACATTAAATACGGTTTGAATAACCGGTCTTTCAGAAGCCACAACTACCACTTCATCGTCCTGATAGTAATATGCCGGACGAATTCCTGCAGGATCTCTAAAAACAAAAGCATCACCATGACCTAATAATCCGGCCATTGCATATCCTCCGTCTAAGTTTTTAGCAGAACGGGCTAAAATTTTCGCAATATCCAATCGGTCTGCAATTACCGGAGAAGCCTCTCTCTTAGAATATCCTTCGAGTTTGCAATCCTGATAAAGCTGCATCACTTCTTTGTCTAAAAAGTGTCCGATTTTCTCCATTACAGTAACCGTGTCAGCCATTTCTTTCGGATGCTGACCCAGTTCTACTAAATTTTCGAAAAGCTCTTTAACATTAGTCATGTTAAAGTTCCCTGCCAAAATTAAATTACGGTGCATCCAGTTGCTTTGACGCAGGAATGGATGTACACTTTCAATACTATTCTTTCCGAAAGTTCCGTAGCGAACATGCCCCAGAAACAACTCTCCTATATAAGGTATGTTTGCTTTTTGTTTGGCAACATCGTCTGCATATTCCGGATGAGAACTCATCTCTTCATTAATACGCTCGTTGATTTGCTTGAAAACATCCTGAATGGGCTGTGAATGATTGGAACGAACTCTGCTGATATAACGTTCACCGGGAGCCACATCTAATTTAATGCTTGCAAAACCAGCTCCGTCTTGCCCACGGTTGTGCTGCTTTTCCATCATCAGGTACATTTTTTGTATCCCGTAAAAAGCGGTTCCGTATTTTTCTTTGTAATATTCAAGCGGTTTAAGAAGTCTAACCAAAGCTATACCACATTCGTGTTTTAAAGCGTCGCTCATTGTGTTGTGTATTTTGTGTTGTTGTAAGTTGTGTGTATAAACGTAATAAAAAAGCCCCGTTATTATTCGAGGCTTTTGGGCATTATATTTCTATGTCAAACTGAGTTAACGACTTAAACTGTTGTAATCGAATCGCTACTTCAGCTTTGCTTAAGCTCTCCATCCTTTCTGTTCCAAATTTCTCTACACAGAATGAAGCTAAATTCGAACCGTAGATGATCGCATTCTTCATATTGCCAAATGAAATGTTTTCACTTTGCGCAATGAATCCTGAGAAACCACCTGCGAAAGTGTCTCCTGCTCCTGTTGGATCAAAAACATCTTCTAATGGTAATGCCGGAGCAAAGAATACTTCTCTGTTGTGGAATAAAAGTGCACCGTGCTCTCCTTTTTTGATTACCACATATTTTGGTCCCAATTCCTGGATTTTCGCTGCAGCTTTTACTAATGAATATTCTCCTGAAAGCTGTCTTGCCTCTTCATCGTTGATCGTGATTACGTCAACACGTTTGATCACGTCTAATAATTCAGGCAAAGCACAGTCCATCCAGAAGTTCATAGTATCTAAAACTACTAATTTTGGTTTTTTCTCTAACTGATCCAAAACACTGCTTTGTACTAATGGGTGTAAGTTTCCTAACATCACCACATCGGCATCTTTATAGTTTTGAGGAACTTTTGGTTGAAAATCAGCCAAAACATTAAGTTCTGTTACTAAAGTATCTCTGGAATTTAGATCGTTGTGGTACAAACCGCTCCAAAAAAATGTTTTACCGCCTTTTACAATTTCGATACCTGAGATATCAATATTTTTTGAAGTCAATAAATCCAAATGTTCTTGAGGGAAATCGTCTCCAACTACAGAAACAATAGCCGATTGCAGGTTGAAAAAAGATGCTGATAAACCAATGTAAGTCGCAGCACCACCTAATATTTTATCTGTTTTTCCGAAAGGAGTTTCAATCGCGTCGAAAGCAACCGTTCCAACAATCAATAATTTATTCATTTTATGAATTTCGAATTAGGGTGCAAAGATACTTCATAAGTTACAATATTGCAACGGTTTAGGTTCTCAAAATTTTCATAAATAAACAAGAGTGTTTTTCAACACAAAACAATTGTAAATGAAATACTTACACCATAATATTTTAGGAAGTCAAAATATGTTTTACAGATTTAAAATACAAGATTTATTTTTACGAAATACTTTTGAAGCTTTTACTGATTTACAACGCTAAGACCTGTTTTATACCTGATATTTTTTATCAAAATAATTTTTCAAAACCCCAACCTGAATCAAAACCATAAAAGGAACCACTAAAATCGCATATAAAACATTTTTAGATAAATGTATTCCTAAAAACAGCGTCGAAATCTTATCCGCATATAATTTTCCAATTTCCAGATTATTGTCGGTTCCGCCAAAGAATACTGCGTAAACCATTAAAGCAATCAAACCTAAGCCAATCACAAACCAGATCGATTTAGAAATCAGAGGTTTATACACTTTGGCACCACTCTTTTCAGCTACCTGAATCTGAGCCATTATTTTTGAGGTAAAATCAATTGAAGGCGATTCCAAAGTGGTTTCGCTCATCATTTTATCAATAAGGTTTTCTATGTTTTTATCGCTCTCTTTCATCACATTACACTATTTCAGGTTCTAATTGCTTTTTTAAAATTACGGCTAATTTTTGCCGGCTTCTGTATAATTTCACCTTAACATTATTGGCTGTAATTCCCATAACTTTTCCAATTTCTTCTAAACTTTGATCTTCGAAATAAAATAAAGTCAATAAAAAATTTTCTTCTGCCGGCAGCAAATTCAAACAGTTCTGAATCGTTTGCTTTCGTTCTTTATCTTCTAAAGCACTCAAAGCATTGTCCATTGTCTTAATTAAATGTGCCGAAAATTCATCTATCGAAATATTCAGATCTTCTTTTTTATTTTTCTTCAAACGATCCAGACACGTATTATAAGCTACTTTGTAAACCCAGGTCGAAAATTTCGAATCTCCTTTAAATTTACTCAACGAATTATAAATTTTAATAAAAGTGTCCTGCGAAACTTCTTCAGCCTCTTCTCTGTTTTTAACCATCTGAAGCGCCAGAGTAAAGATCATATTCTTATAACGATCCACTAGCACGGCAAACGCATTGGTCTCACCCTGCAGAATTTTATCGATATAATGTTGATCCGGTATTGTACTCATATTATATAGGACGACAGTTTATTATTGCAGGTTACAAGAATTTTAAAATAAATCTCAAAAAATAAATTTCCAATCTCAAATTACAAAATCCAAGTTTCAGGTTTCAAGTTTCAAGTTTCAAGTTTCAGGTTTCAAGTTTTAGGTTTCAAGTTTTAGGTTTCAAGTTTCAGGTTTCAAGTTTCAAGTTTCAAGTTCTAAAATCTGATTATTGAATACATTAGCGCTTTGTCAAAGTTTCGATATTCAAAATTAACTCATAATCAGCATGTTTTGGAATTTGGAATTTAAAAATTGAAATTTTTAACCAAAAGTTGTAACCTAAATTTTAAAGCTGTCGTCCTATGGAGTATCAATCAATTAAACAATAAAAAATATGGGACCAGAAATTTTAGTACCAATAAGCCTGTTTCTAATGATCTTCGGGATTATTTATCTTATTTATTCCACCAGAAACAGAGAGCGTTTAGCACTTATCGAAAAAGGCGTTGACGCCAGCATCTTTTTAAAAGGAAGCGGAAAAGGCGTTCCAACCTGGAAGGTTCTTGTTTTAAACTTGGCCTTTCTGTTAATAGGAAGCGGGGTTGGGATTTTTGTTGCCTTACTGATTACAACTTATACTTCGCTGGAAGATTCAGCAGTGTACCCGTCTATTATTTTTATTATGGCAGGAGTTGGTTTGCTTGCCGGATTCAGCAAAGCAAAAGACTTAGACAAAGAGTAAAAACATTAAACAGTACTTTAACAACAAGGATAACGCGTCGGAACAATTGTTTCCGACGCGTTATTTTTTATGATTTTGAACCTATGGTTTCGTAGTAAACGTCTACCGAAAGTTTTTTTTGCATCGATGCCATAACAGCCAACTCATCACAACGCTCGTTCTGTGGATGATTGTTATGCCCTTTAATCCATTTAAAATCGACCTGATGTTTACGGTAAATAATCAGGAAGCGTTTCCATAAATCCGGGTTTTTCTTACCGACATAGTTTTTTTTCTCCCAGCCAAAGACCCATTTCTTTACCACAGAATCGATAACATATTTAGAATCTGAAACTACCAGAACCTTCATACTGGGCTTTTTTAGCTTTTCAAGCCCCACAATTACAGCTAAAAGCTCCATTCGATTATTAGTAGTAAGGCGAAACCCTTCATAGAATTCTTTCTTATGCGGAGTTCCAACCAATTCCATCACCACTCCGTACCCCCCGTTTCCGGGATTTCCTTTTGCAGCACCATCTGTATATATATGTACTTCGTGACTCATTTTTTTTTAGACTTCTTAGATTTTAGATTTTTAGATTGTTAGACTATTGGATTGTTAGATTGTCGGACTATTGGATTGTCGGACTATTGGATTGTTAGACTTCCTTGATTTAGCAAAACCTAAAAAACATTAAGCATAAAAAAAGAAATCTAAGAAGTCTAAAAATCCAGCAATCTAAGAAATCTAAGCTTCTAATAATCTGGAAATAATTTCAGGAAAATACTTTTGTTCGAGTTCATGAATCTTTTCAGCCACAGTTTCCGGGGTATCTTCTTCGGTTAAGGCCACACTTTTCTGAAAAATGATACCACCTTCGTCATAGTTTTCATTTACAAAATGAATAGAGATTCCGGTTTCTTTTTCTTTATTATCCACTACAGCCCTGTGTATGTGCATTCCATACATTCCTTTGCCCCCGTAGTTAGGCAAAAGTGCAGGATGAATGTTTATTATTTGATCGGGATATTGTTCTATTATGTTCTCTGGAAATTTCAACAAGAAACCTGCAAGAACTATCAGATCCGGACCTATTTCTTGTATTTTTTGTAATACATTTCGCTCCAAAAGTTCGTTTTTGGAGAAGATTTCGACTGGAATTTGATGATTTTTTGCTCTTTCTATAACTTTTGCCGAAGCGTTATTTGTAAAAACCGAAACGACCTTTGCAATTTTCGTTCTCGCAAAATACTTTATAATGTTTTCAGCATTAGTTCCTGATCCTGAGGCAAAAACAATAATTTTTTTCATAATCCAATTTATTTTTAGACTGCAAAAAACGGAATAAAAATCGAAAATAAATAGTCTTAAAAAGTCTTTCTTGAAATTAATTTTATAAATTAGTGTTACATTTATAAACTAAATAGTTGTTTTAAAATAAAGTTTTTTATTTTTGCCAACAAATTAAATTCTAAAATTAAAGATTATGTCAGACATTGCATCAAGAGTAAAAGCGATTATCGTAGACAAATTAGGTGTTGACGAAAACGAAGTTGTAACAGAAGCAAGCTTCACTAATGATTTAGGAGCTGACTCATTAGACACTGTTGAGCTTATTATGGAATTCGAAAAAGAATTTGATATTCAAATTCCAGACGATCAAGCAGAAAACATTGCTACTGTTGGTCAAGCTATTTCTTATATCGAAGAAGCTAAAAAATAATAATACCACACCCGATTTCTAAAAATCCCCATTTTTTGAAATTCCAAACTCCAGTTATTGGTATTTGTTTTTTAAAATTTGAAATTTTTAAGGATCGGGTGTTATTATTTTTTCTCAAAATTAAATTTCGATTGATTTTCAATCAAAAAGATATATTTATATTGTAATGCCCATGGCTCTTAAGTAAACAGTACAGTTAAGAAAGCGTGGGTTTTATTTGTTTAAAGTACAAAATACATATTTATGGCATTAAGGCGAGTTGTTGTAACAGGATTAGGTGCACTTACTCCTATCGGGAATAATATCCAGGAATATTGGAATGCACTTGTGAATGGAGTTAGCGGAGCCGCTCCTATCACATATTATGATACAGAGAAGCATAAAACGAAATTTGCCTGTGAAGTAAAAAACTTCAATATTGAAGATTTTATGGATCGTAAAGAATCTCGTAGATTAGATAAATTCGCTCAATATGCAGTTGCTGCCAGCGATGAAGCTATTAAAGATGCCGGACTTACTAATGATAATATAGACAAAACAAGAGTTGGTGTTATCTGGGGAGCAGGAATTGGAGGTTTGGAAACTTTCCAGGAAGAAGTAATTTATTATGCTAAAGGAGACGGAACACCAAAATTCAATCCGTTTTTTATTCCTAAAATGATTGCCGATATAGCACCTGCACACATTTCGATGCGTAACGGATATATGGGACCAAATTATACCACTGTTTCTGCATGTGCCTCTTCTGCAAATGCTTTAATTGATGCTTTCAACTACATTCGTTTAGGAATGTGTGATGTTATTGTATCAGGTGGTTCAGAAGCTGCCATTACCATTGCTGGTATGGGAGGTTTTAACTCGATGCACGCTTTATCGACAAGAAACGAGAGCCCCGAAACAGCTTCAAGACCTTTTGACGGAACCAGAGATGGTTTTGTATTAGGAGAAGGAGCCGGAGCATTAGTTCTTGAAGATTACGAACATGCAAAAGCTAGAGGAGCAAAAATTTACTGTGAAATTGGCGGTGGCGGTATGTCATCTGATGCTTACCACTTAACAGCACCACATCCGGAAGGAATTGGGGTTATTGCAGTAATGAAAAATACTTTAAGAGATGCCGGAATGAATCCTGAAGATGTGGATCACATCAACACTCACGGAACTTCTACTCCTCTTGGAGACGTAGCGGAATTAAAAGCAATTAGTGCTGTTTTTGGAGATCATGCAAAAACAATCAATATTAACTCTACAAAATCAATGACAGGTCACTTACTGGGTGCTGCCGGAGCTATTGAAGCGATTGCTTCTATTCTGGCTATGCAACACGGAATTGTACCTCCAACGATTAATCATACTGTAGTGGATGAAAACATTGATCCTTCATTGAATCTTACCTTAAACAAACCTCAAAAAAGAGAGGTAAATGTTGCTATGAGTAACACTTTTGGTTTTGGTGGACACAATGCTTGCGTATTGTTTAAAAAATTAGTGGACTAATTTCTGCATATGAATATTATCAAAAAAATATTTTCTAAATCCCGTTCTCAAGAAGACGGGATTTTTTTTGACACTATTCAGAAAATACTTGGATTTCAGCCTGTTTCTATCGATTTTTATAAGAAAGCATTTACACATCGCTCTTCCAATAAATTAGACGAATCAGGACATCCGATTAATTACGAACGTTTGGAGTTTTTAGGAGACGCAATGTTAAGTGCCGTTATCGCAGCACATTTGTTTAATAAAGCCCCCAAAGGCGACGAAGGTTACCTTACCAAAATGCGCTCGAAAATTGTGAGCCGCGAACATTTGAATGAATTGGGCAAAGACCTCAATCTCGTTCGATTTGTAGAAAGCAAAGTTCCTATTCAGCATTTTGGCGAAAATATTCATGGTAATATTTTTGAATCCCTTATTGGAGCTATTTATCTGGATAAAGGATATTCGTTTTGCGAAAAATTTATTCAAAAAAGAGTGATCACTCCTTATGTCGATATAGCACGACTTGAAGGAAAAGTAATTAGCTATAAAAGTTTGGTTATCGAATGGTGTCAGAAAGAAAAAAGAATCTTTCATTACGACATTTTTGAAGATAACGGCATTGATGGCCAACGTTTGTTTGGCGTAAAATTAAGCATAGACGATAAAGTCATTGCAAGAGCAAGAGCAACCTCAAAAAAGAAAGCAGAAGAAAAAGCCTCACAAAGGGCATATTTTGCATTTCAGGAAAAAATAGACAAGAAATAGCTACAAAACACTTGTAACTATCTTAAAGCTATAACGTTTTCGTTTATAATTTAACAAAAACATACACTTCTTAACTATTGATGCTCCGTTAGAAATAGTATATTTACACTTTATTTTTCATGACATGGCTATTCATAGATTGGATTTAGACGAATTTGACGAAATTGATTATTATTTAATGGCAATTCACACTTCATTAGAAGATTACAGATTGGCCTATTTTATCAATAAAAACCTTCCGATAAACTTAAGTAAGAGCAAAAACGAGATCCATGCTCAGACTAAAGAAGGCGAGGCAAATTTTTCGAGATTTTATTATTATGACTCCGAAAAAGCAGTTTCATGGAATCTGATTCAGAATAAAAATGAGATCATTTCAGTGAGTAAAAATGATTCTCAAGATTTGTTTTCCAATGAAACAAGTGAGGTTTCAACAACAATTCATTTACTTCCTGAATTCAAAAAAGTAGATTTTTTCCTGAAAATTGACAATAGCGAAGAAGCTATTGACTTTTCAGAAATTCAACAACAATTAAACAAAATAGAAAGTATTGCAGCAATTTATGCTGTAGATACTGACAAGATAAAATCAAAAAACAATCTAATTTTTTAAAAAAAATGCTAAAAACAAACAAAAAAACCAAAATTGTTGCTACACTTGGGCCTGCATGTAGTACGAGGGAGATTATCAAGGATATGATCGAAGCAGGGGTTAATGTGTTTAGAATCAATTTTTCGCATGCTGATTACGAAGGAGTAAAAGATAAAATTAATATTATTAGAGGTCTTAATGAAGAGTTTGGTTACACTACTGCAATCTTAGGTGATTTACAGGGTCCAAAACTTAGAGTTGGGGTAATGGAGGAAGGAACAGTAGTAAATGACGGTGATGTTATTACTTTTACAACTGCTGAAGATATCATAGGAAACGCTCAGAAAGTGTTCATGAAATATCAAAATTTCCCAAATGATGTTAATCCGGGAGAACGTATTTTATTGGATGACGGTAAATTAATCTTCGAAATTCTTACCACAGACAAAAAAACAGAAGTTACCGCTAAAGTAATTCAGGGAGGAGAATTAAAATCTAAAAAAGGAGTTAATCTTCCAAATACTAAAATTTCTTTACCGGCTTTAACAGAAAAAGATATTGCTGATGCGATTTTCGCGATCGAACAAAAAGTAGACTGGATTGCACTTTCGTTTGTAAAAACACCTCGTGATTTACAAGATCTTCAAGAATTAATCGCCAAACATTCAGAACATAAAATTCCGATCGTAGCTAAAATTGAAATGCCGGAAGCTCTTGAGAACATGGATAAAATTGTAGCGTATTGTGATGCCTTAATGGTAGCCCGTGGAGATTTAGGGGTTGAACTTCCTGCTCACGAAGTACCATTGGTACAAAAAGACCTGATCCACAGAGCAAAAACGGCAAGAATTCCGGTTATCGTTGCAACACAAATGATGGAAACAATGATTACCAGTTTAACACCTACAAGAGCTGAAGTAAACGACGTTGCTAACTCGGTAATGGATGGAGCTGATGCCGTAATGTTGTCAGGTGAAACGGCTACAGGAAACTATCCGGTACAGGTTATCCAAAAAATGACACAAATTTGCGAGGCAGTTGAAGACTCTCCGCTTATTCAGGTTCCGCAAAACACACCACAAATTAAAACAAAACGTTTTGTTACTAAAACAGTTTGTCATCAGGCAGCTTTATTGGCTAATGAAATCAAAGCAAAAGCAATTTGTACTTTGACAAATAGTGGCTATACTGCTTTCCAGATTTCAGCCTGGAGACCATCTGCACATATTCTAGTATTTACTTCAAACAGAAGAATCTTAACACAATTGAATTTGTTATGGGGAGTAAGATCTTACTTCTATGACAAAGACGAAAGCACAGATGATACTGTAACTGATGTTAACGAAATCGCAAGAGAAAAAGGATATGTTGTAAAAGGAGATTATTTAATCAATCTTGCAGCAATGCCAATTAAAGAAAAAGGAATGGTAAACACCATGAGAGTTTCTGAAATAGAATAGTTTACTTTTTTTAAGTTTACATAGAAAGCCATTCGATAATCGAATGGCTTTTTTTATTCCCGCATTTTAGTACCTATTGTATGCTCAATATAGCTCAATTGCATTTTACTATTTTCCTATTACATCGGCATTATATCAGAAAACATTGGGCTAAAACAGGAGTAAAATTGATATAATTCCCTCTTTTCATCAAAAGCAAAGACCTCGCACATTATGCTATTTAAATAAAATCGTTTATCTTTGATAGAGAAGCAATTAATTGAATTATAACAACTTACCACAAACGCCAATATTTATTTAATACAACTTTACCTATACTCAGGATTTAATCAATATTTTAATAATTTCTAATTTAACTAATTTAATCATTAATTTAAATACCAAAAGATGAATATTAAAAGAAAGAATCTTCGTATAATCCCATTGTTTTTATTGGGTTTACTGTACAGCTGCTCCCCAACTGTAAGAGTTACCACCGATTACGATCGCAGCACTAATTTCGGCGAGTATAAAACTTTTGCCGTTTACGACTTAAAAGAACAGGAAGGTCAGATTAGTCAATTAAACGTTGATCGTGTTACAAAAGCCATCCGCAGCGAAATGTTGAGTAAAGGTTTTACAGAAACTACAGCTAGCCCGGATCTAAAAATCAATGCCATATCAATCTTAAAAAACAAAACTGAGGTATCGGCAAACACTGACTTCTATGGTTATGGTGGCATGTATCGTCCATATGGATATTGGGGTAGAGGTGCCATGATGGGAGGTGCCAATACCTTCGTCAACACCTATGATTATGTCGATGGCTCTCTAATCATCGATATTGTATCAACGAAAACAAAAAAACTGATATGGCAAGGAATAGGTAATGCTAAAATAGACAGCCAACCTAACAATCCGGAAGAGTTTATTGCATCATCTGTCAAAAAAATCCTGGCAGGATTTCCTCCCGGATTAACAAAAAAATAGGTTTGCAACTCCAAAAAGCAAGCACTAAAATACGCAACAGATCTGTTACCCCAGTATCGTAACCAAAGCCGATCTAAGATGAAATTAAAAAAATTCCCGACTTAATCAGGTCGGGAATTTGTATTGCTGTATGAATACGTGAAATTAGCAACTAAAAATTATTTAATCCAGTAAGGCTTTATAATTTTACGCTCTTTATGGCACAATGCCAATAAGATAATAGTCGCAATAAGACAAAAGAATGTTGCCTGAATACTCCCTTCGGGACCAAATTCTCCTCCGGTTATCAATACTGAGCCTTGTATTTTGCTCACGATTAAACTACTCGTTTTTTCGTTTCCAGATGTAATTGCCCCGTAAATGCCTGATTGTGTAAAATTCCAGGCAAAATGTAACGCAATCGGAAACCATAAACTACGACTGTAAATAAAAGCGGTGCCAAATAAAAAACCTGCCGTAGTTATGCATAAGCCTGAAAGAAAGCTACCGTGCGGATTTGCAAGATGAAAAACACCAAATAGTATGGAGGAAATTGTAAGCGAAATATAACTCCCCAGTTTTTCCTCCATAATTCTAAATATAATACCACGTACTAATATTTCCTCAATAATAGCAACAGTAAACATAATAGAAAACGGAATGAGGATAAACGAAACCGGGTTGATACTTACAACACTATAACTTCCGTTGAGATAAATCACCAAAATAGTGAGTGATTGTAAAGTAAAACCGATTGCAGTTCCAATAAACAGATTTCTTAAAAGCCCTTTTACTGCTAATTCTTTTATTGTTCTTTTATCATACTTTTTAAAAAAAAGGATATAACTAAAAATACATGATGCCGAAACAAAAAGCCCTTTTAAAAGATTTCGATACTCTTTATCGAGTGGAGTTAATGCCAGTAATTTTGCTGCTATTTGCTGACCAATAATAACAACTGCCATAAAAGTAAGTAAGGCAAGAATAATTTTGGTTATGGGAGAATTAAACGTTTTTTGTTTTAAAGTAAGCGTTTCCATTTTTATTTGGTTTAATGATTTATGATGTAGCAAAAGTAGCAGGCATCAAAACCAAAAAATAGAATGAAATTTGCCTTCGTTATAATTTTTGAAATTGTTTGGGTAAAAATCCGGTTTGATTTTTAAAGGTTCTAATAAAGTGACTTTGGTCTGAAAAACCACATTGAAAACCAATTTCGGTTAGATTCGTTTGATTAGATTGTATAAGCGAAAGCGAACGATCTATTTTAATTCGGCGCATATATTCTCCTAAAGTACAGCCAAAGTATTTAGGAAAATGTTTCGAAATCGTAATGGGGTTTAAATTTAAAATCTGTCCCAGATTGTGCAGACTTGGATTCTCGTTCCAGCAATCATTTAATAATTCGTTTAAGCTTTTTACCCAAAACGGACTTTTTTCAAATTGGTCCAAATGGTTATTATCTTTGGATAATTGAGCAAACAACATCGTAATGGTATCTCCGGAAAAAGCATCAGCAATCTGAGATTCTTTAAAAATCTTCAGGATTAAAAATTTAGACAGTGTCGTATTCTGAACTGATCTTTCGATAATAGCTTCTGTTAACTGAAGTTCTTTCAACAGATTTTCTTCAATTTCAATATTAATGTTTTTAGACGGAAACAGCGTCTCCTGATTCAGATGCAGTTCATCACTATGGTAAAACAATAACGATCCCGGGCCAACAATAGTACTGGAGTTTTTTCGCTTTTCGGCCGTTCCTCCTTTTAAAAAAAGAGTAATGTGCGCATTATTGTGCGAATGCCAGCCTTCATAAACTTTACTTTTATATTCAGTTTCAACAACAGCAATCCCTTGCGTATTGCTAAAAATGTTTTTGGTGTTTCCCAGATATTTCTCTTTTTCGAGCTCGTACATTTTGTAATATAAAGTGTAATTACAAGAACCAAAATACTACATATTTTGGAGAAACAAATCGTCATTTGGATTTGTTTCTAAAACAGTCTCTCATTTTGCATTGTTTGTAGGTTTTTCTAGCTTAAAAAAAACATTTTGTAAAAATTAACGATTACAGGTTAGTTTTATTAGCTAAAATTTAATTGTTTTGTAACAAATTAGAAACACGAGAGACTAATTTATCAAAATCTTAAACATAAATTATGAATACATTTTCATTCAAATCAGTACTGGCAGCTTCTGTATTTTTTGTTGGGGCAACCGGATGTTTTGCACAGGACATTTTAGTGAATTCACTAAAACTGAATGCAAGCGAAAAAAGTAAAGAAAACTTTAAATTCACTGAAGTTATTAATCTTGGAACTACCTCAGTAAAAGCTCAGGGTTCATCAGGAACTTGCTGGAGTTATTCGACCAACTCTTTCTTAGAATCAGAAATGATTCGTTTAGGAAAACAACCGGTTGAATTGTCTCAGATTTTTTCGGCAAGAAACGTTTATGTTGAAAAAGGAATCAATTACGTACGTATGCACGGAGCTGTTAGCTTAGGCGACGGTGGTGCATTACACGATGTAATTAATATGTACAAAAAATACGGAACTGTACCAAGAGAAGTTTACACAGGATTAAACTACGGAACCGACAAAAATAAATTTGGCGAAATGGCCGCTCTTATCGAAGGAGTTTTGGCTGCTGTAGTGAAAAATCCAAACGGAGAATTAACGCCAAACTGGCAAAAAGCATACGCTGCTGTTATCGACTCTTATTTAGGAAAAACACCGGATAACTTTACTTACAAAGGAAAAAACTATACTCCGCAATCTTTTGCTAAAGAGGTAGTAGGAATTAATCCTGATGAGTATATCGAAATGTCATCTTTCACAACTTCTCCGTACTACCAAAAAACAACTATGATGGTACCGGACAACTGGTCATTTGATCAGGTTTACAACGTAAAAGTAAACGACATGACAGATGTTATCGACAATGCTTTGAAAAAAGGATACACGGTAGCATGGGCAACTGACGTAAGTGAGAAAAGCTTTAGCTGGAAAAATGGTGTAGCTTATGTGGCTACTAAAAAATTCGACGATATGACGGCTGAAGAAAAAGCAGACATGTTCAACGGACCAAAAGCGGAACCGGAAATCACACCGGAAATGCGTCAAACAGCATTTGACAACTACACTACAACAGATGATCACGGAATGCACATCATTGGTTTAGCCAAAGATCAAACCGGAAAAGAATATTACATCGTTAAAAATTCATGGGGAGAAACAAACGACTACAAAGGTTTCTTGTTTGTAACTAAGAATTTTGTAAAATACAAAACAACTGCCTTAATGGTAAACAAAGGAGGAATTCCTTCTGATCTTGCTAAGAAATTAGGGGTTTAATTACCTGGGAATTTTAAATAATAAAGAAGCGCTGCAATGAAAATTGTGGCGCTTTTTTATTTTAACCGCAAAGAACGCAAAGGTTTATGCAAGGAACGCAGAAACATCTTATCAGTAACCAATATCAAAATGCTGTGTCCAAATTAGCATTACAAAAATGGAACGCAGATTACGCAGATTCGCTTTGCGAAAACGCTAATAAAAACGGATTTCTCAGAAGTTAACCAATAATAAAAAAAATCCGTGCTGATCCGTGTTTTCGTGAAACGAATCCGTATAATCCGTGGGCTATTTTTTACCGCAAAGGGCGCAAAGGTATACGCAAGGAACTCAGAAACATCTTATCAGTAACCAATATCAAAATGCTGTATCCAAATTAGCATTACAAAAATGGAACGCGGATTACGCAGATTCGTTTCACAAAAACGCTGACAAAAACGGATTTCTCAGAAGTTAACCAATAATAAAAAAAACCCGTGCTAATCCGCGTTTTCGCAAAGCGAATCCGTATAATCCGTGGGCTATTTTTTACCGCAAAGGGCGCAAAGGTATACGCAAGGAACTCAGAAACCTTTTATCGGTAACCAATAATAAAAATCCGCGCTGATCCGTACAATCCGCGGGCTATTTTTTAACCGCAAAGACCGCAAAGGTTTACGCAAAGAACGTTAAGCGCTATTTTTTTGTCTAAATCAGGTATAAGTACTTGGATGAGTTGTTTTTAGTATCCATAAATTCGTCTTGCTTAAGCAATTAAGAGGCGTCTCCCGAAAAGCCTAAACAGAGTAGGACAATCAAATCAACTATTAAAACATGTCAACATCACAAGTAATTACAGTACCTATTACAGAGCAACAACATCTGCTATTTTTATTTCTTCCGTTAAAAAAAGGCCTTTTGGCAGAGGCTATAAAAGCTGCTCAGCTAATTAGAGAAGCTGCAGCTCCTGCAACAGCTCCAAACGGAGATCTCCGCAAAACAACCGGTGTTCATTATTTTACAATTTATGCACAAGAAGACGGAAAATCTACTCCGGGAATTCCGGTTCCGGGATTTCAATCTTTTCCGGGAAAAGACGTAATGGTGGTAATGTCAATCTACGACGGACAATTTGATGCTTATATCAATGCTTTTTTTGAAATTGAAGCCGTTGTAAATGGCTTAAATGGTCTGTTGCATTTAATAGATGAAACAGGAATTCCTGGCGTAGACCCGGACGGACCAACCTCAGCAAAACATATCATAAAAAAGAAAGGAGTTAAAAAAAATGCAGCAGCATTCTTTTGTTTCCTGATGCGTTATAATTTTGGAGATCCTGTTTTTTCTGCCGGCGATAAAAACGGAAAATATACTTTTGGTACCAATTTCCCGGGTCTTACAGTCGCCAAGATTATTGATAAATATCCAAAAGCCAGCGAAATATGGCCACCGGCTCCAAGTGATGTCACTTATAGTTTTCCAAAAGCCCAAAAACCAGATTGCAAATAATTCCTAATCTTATTGTGATAAAAGATGAGCAATTCAAATCAGGCGGAGATGAATGATGTGCAGGGATTAATACTCAAAGGGTATAATTTCCCGCATATCAGGTACATTATTCTAAGCATAAGAGACGTTAAAGGAGCAAAAAAATTCTGTGCCGGTCTTGCTTCACAAAATAGTACCACAGGTTTGCATATTACCACTGCTGAACCTTGGGAAAATATGATTAAACCTGATTATTGTCTGAATATCGGGTTTACGTATTGGGGTTTGGAAAAACTCATAGGAACAGTCAATTGCGACGAAATAAATGATGATTCAAGTGCCGAAGTCTTTGCTTCGTTTAAAAAAGGAGCTATAGCTGACGCAACCGAAATGGGAGACACAGACGAAAGTGCTCCGGCTAACTGGTGGAAAAACGGAGGCTGGATACCAAAGCAAAAACCGAAACCGGACGGCAGTGATCTTCATATTCAATTAACGCTTTTTACTTTAACGCCCAAAAACAGAGAAAAATATTATGCCGATTTGTTGCAAATGATTCCCAAAGCAGCATCGGGAGGAGCATCAGTAATTCCGGTCTACTATCAGGATTCAGATCCTATAACGGTCGATGGTAATTCAGATTATGTACATTTTGGTTATCGGGACAGTTTATCTCAGCCGCGTATTGATGATATTGTATGGAACAAACCCAAACTAAAAAAATTAATGGGAATAAGCAGTATCGACGACAGACCAAAAGTTCCGCTGGATCGTTTTGTAATAAGTTCGGATGCCGATGATTATAATGCACATCCCCTTTTGGTAAACGGTTCCTTTGCGGCATTTAGATTATTGTATCAGGATGAAGCGAAGTTCAACAAATTCATTCATTCAGACCCTAAAACGTCACCCGAATTAATGGCCGCCAAAATGTGCGGACGCTGGCGCGATGGTACGCCTCTTGTGGTCTCTCCTGACAAAGAAGATAAAACTCTGGGAGAACCAAGTTCTAAAAATTTCAATTTTACGAACTTCAATTATTTAACACCAAGTCCCAACCAACATGGCGATCAAAGCAGTGACGAAGACGGGTTAAAGTGTCCTTATGCAGCACATATACGAAGAGCAAACCCGCGGGACGATTTTAATGTGACCGGAAACAGTAACAATGCAGAAACCCATAGAATTGTAAGACGCGCTTCGCCTTATGGTCCCGTATACGATCCTAATGAAAAAGCCGGCATACAAAGAGGACTCGTTGGACTGTTTATCGGAGCTGTTCTCGATTTTCAATTTCGCTTCGTTACTAAACTCTGGTTAGAAATGGGTGGTTTCAGAAACCCCGATGATTCTCCAAATTACAGCGGTGTTGATCCTCTATTTGGTCCGCAGGTTTCAGATACCAATCCCTATGATTCCATTTTTGCTTTCAATAAAAATGGTACCTATAACGAAGTTCCTGGTCTGACCCGTTTCATTCGTACTGATGGAAGTTTGTATTTGTTTTTACCGGGAATTACTGGTTTAAAATATATTGCAGAAGGAAAAATTCCGCCGTCATCATAAATTGAGAATTCCTTTTGATATAGTTAAGAACTAAAGAGTTTATTCTTTTTATGAAATAGATAAAGCGCTGCAAATTTGTATAGCGCTTTTTCTATTAATACGCAGGTTATTTTTCAATAGTTTTAGCTATAAAATCATTTAGATAAAGTGTATATTTG
>NZ_CAGKLC010000074.1 GCF_903469665.1 Flavobacterium sp. UGB4466
AGAAGAAAATTGTTTTAACACATAGAAACATAGTCTTTGTAAACTTAAAGAAAGTATTTCACTAGTTCAAATTCACCTAGTAAGTTATGCGAAAGAAAGACTTTTCTTCATTACCTATCTTTCTTGAGTATTAGTATCTATGCTTCTATGTGTTGGCATTCAATTTTGTTCGATTTCACTCCATATTACTAAAATATAAAAAACATTTAGCTTCTAAAAATCAAACCCAAATGAAAAACAAACTATCAACAGCACAAAGTGAAGAATTATTGAAAGTACTACAAATCCGTTTTGAGAACAATATGAAGAGACACGCAGGTCTCGAGTGGAAAAATGTTCAGCAAAAACTGGAGGCAAATCCGGGGAAACTCTGGTCACTCGATGAGATGGAACGAACCGAAGGCGAGCCGGATGTTGTTGGATTTGATGAGAATACGGGAGAATTTATTTTCTTCGATTGTTCTGCTGAAAGTCCAAAAGGCCGAAGAAGTCTGTGTTTTGATCATGAGGCACTGGAAAAAAGAAAAGAACACAAACCTGCCGGAAGTGCTGTAAATATGGCCGAAGAGATGGGAATTGAACTTTTAGATGAAGTACAGTACAAAGAACTTCAAAAACTGGGTAAGTTTGATGCCAAAACTTCAAGCTGGATTGTTACACCTTCTGAAATTCGCAAACTGGGTGGTGCGTTGTTCTCTGATTTTCGCTACAATACTGTATTTGTGTATCATAATGGCGCCGAATCTTATTATGCAGCCAGAGGTTTTAGAGGATCTTTGAGAGTTTAATGAATTTTAATAACAATAGCATATGAACCCTAAAGTTGATCTTTACTTTGAAAATGCTGAAAAATGGCAAAAAGAACTGGAAGAGTTACGAAAAATTGCGCTGGATTGTCAATTGACAGAAGAACTAAAATGGGAAACAGCCTGCTATACACTGCATGGTAATAATGTTGTTTTAATACACTCTTTTAAGGAGTATTGTGCTTTTCTGTTTTTTAAAGGAGCCTTAATGAAGGATACGGATGGAATTCTAATCCAGCAAAGTGAGAATGTCCAGGCCGCAAGACAAATTCGTTTTACGAGTCTTGACGAAATCAAAGCTCAAAAAGCAATCTTAAAAACGTATATTTATCAGGCCATTGAAATAGAAAAAGCCGGTTTGAAGGTAAAATTAAAGAAGACTGCCGAATTTGAGATCGCAGAAGAATTTCAACAAAAACTAGACGAAAACAATGCTCTTGAAACTGCTTTTAAAGCTTTAACTCCAGGCCGTCAACGTGCTTACTTGCTGTATTTTTCAACTCCAAAACAATCTAAAACCAGAGCGTCCAGGGTAGAAAACATGACCAATCAGATTCTTGAGGGAAAAGGATTGAAAGACTGATCGCTTTTGAAAAACAACTAATGATGTTGTCACAAATTAATAAATATGGAGAAACAAATGTTCTTTTCAGTAAAGGCTTTGATTATAAAAAACGATACTTTTTTAGCGGTTTATAACCTTGTAAGGGGGATTAAAATATGGGATTTACCCGGTGGCAGAATGGAATTTGGAGAGACCGCCGAAGAAACCTTGAAAAGAGAAATTAAAGAAGAGTTAAATGTTGAAATCAGGCCTGTGAAAGTAATTGACACCTGGAATTACCTGCCGGCTGATAATTGTCAGATCACAGGGATCATTTACTACAGTGAACTCATCACAAATCAAATTAAAATATCAGAGGAACACGACGGCTACGATTGGATTGCATTTGATCAAGCAGGTACTTTTTTTACAAAAGATTTTCTGTTAGACCAAATTCAACTATGGGATTGGAATTCAATTAAAAATGATGCCGTTAGATTTAATAAATCCATTAAGTAGTCGCTGTTATCGTTTTTTATCATTTTGACAAAGGAATGCTCGAGCGATTAAAATTTTAATTGGAGACGTTTTTTCACGCAGATCCGGCAGATTTAGCAGATTTTTTTAATCTTTTTATCCCTTTGTTATGGACTATTAATCTTAATTACTCACGTTCTCTGTTCGCTATCACGAGACAAATCTCTTTTACTGCTTTTTTTCAGAATTTGGACATCTCCTTAAAGGGGTTAAATTTTGACTTTACCAAAAGAAATTAGTTTTATCTTAGTACTAAAAACAAATCTTATGGAAGACCAAAAAAATCAAACCAACCCCTCCTCTTCTGACCCAACACCAAAAGTAACCGGAGTGGGAGGTATTTTCTTTTTTTCAGAGAACCCAAAGGAAACCAGAGATTGGTATGCTAAAAACTTAGGGCTTGAAGTTAACGATTGGGGATCTACTTTTGAATCCAGAAAAATAGATGCTCCTGAGGTCGTAGAATCTCTTCAATGGAGCCCGTTTAAAAAGGATGATGCGTATTTCTCTCCTTCCAAAAAAGAGTTTATGATTAATTATCGCGTACAGCATATTGAAGCTCTTGTCAAACAGCTAAAAGAAAATGGTGTAACGGTACTTGATGATATTGCTACCTACGATTATGGAAAGTTTGTTCACATTATGGATACTGAAGGCAACAAAATTGAGCTTTGGGAGCCGGCATAGGATGTATTGGTCTTCTTAGTACATAGAAAAACTATGTTTCTATGTGTTTAGTTTTTTTTCACGCAGATCTTGCAGATTTTTTATTCTGGAATAGTTCTTAGCTGTACGGAAGGAACGTGTTTCTTTTATTTGTACTTCTTAGTACATAGAAAAACTATGTTTCTATGTGTTTAGTTTTTTTTCACGCAGATCTTGCAGATTTTTTATTGTGGAATAGTTCTTAGCTGTACGGAAGGAATGTGTTTCTTTTATTTGTGCTTCTTAGTACATAGAAAAACTATGTTTCTATGTGTTTAGTTTTTTTTCACGCAGATCTTGCAGATTTAGCAGCTTTTTTATTCTAAAAATATTTCTTAGCAATTATATTCGATCGAAACATCCAATTGCCTCTTGGCTGAAATAGCTTAAAAACTATTTTGGCAAACATGGAGCGTTACAAACATGCAATTCAGTTTTATGGGAAATACCCCTTGCATAGCTCTTTGAAAAACCGAACTTCTGAAAACTTAAAGAAACTTATAACAGATGCAGCTACATCATTGTTTAGACCACTACATACAGCATTAATTCTAAAGATAATTCTTATATTCGCTGATGGGAATGTTAATTTTTAACAACACCAACTAACAATCAAAAAAACGCCATAACCAAAAAAAATTATGAAAAAAGTAACTCGTCTGTTTACATTAATGCTCTTTATTTGTTACGCTTCTACCCCACTCTATTCGCAAATTACATCTGAAAAAATAGATCTTTTAATGCAGGACGCTTTGGAGAAATTTAAAGTGGCAGGGGCCTCAATTGCTGTTGTTAAAGATGGAAAAGTAATTCACCAAAAAGGATATGGTGTTGCCTCTATCGAAACAAAAAAAGCCGTAAATGAAAGCACAAATTTTCAAATAGCCTCTAACAGCAAAGCTTTCACAACTGCAGCACTCTCTATTCTTGAAGACGAAGGCAAATTGAAATGGACAGATAAAGTAAAAGACCATCTTCCAAAGTTTAAAATGTATAACGATTATGTTACGGAGAATTTTAACATCCAGGATTTGCTAACACATCGCAGCGGACTTGGATTGGGTGTGGGTGATTTGATGTTTTTCCCTGACGGCTCCAA
This sequence comes from Flavobacterium sp. UGB4466, assembly GCF_903469665.1. Taxonomy (GTDB): domain Bacteria; phylum Bacteroidota; class Bacteroidia; order Flavobacteriales; family Flavobacteriaceae; genus Flavobacterium; species Flavobacterium lipolyticum. Next base: position 3,692 of record NZ_CAGKLC010000074.1, read on the forward strand.
TTTTACAATAAATGATGTTCTAACTAGTTTTCAACATTTTAAACCGGTATCTGCTTTTCGAACTAAGTTTGATTATGACAATTTACTGTATCTCGTAGCGGGAGAATTAATTTCTAAAGTAAGTGGTATGACTTACGAAGATTTTATACAAACCCGAATTATTGATCCTTTGCAAATGAACAATTCTTTTGCCCAAAGCGACAGGATAAAGGATAAAAGCAATCTGGCTGTATCACATTCGTCAGAATCCGGAACTATAAAACGAATTGATGGATTCGGAATACAGATAAACGGTGCCGCCGGAGGAATCATTTCTAACGCAGCCGATATGGCAAAATGGATGACTTTATGCCTAAATAAAGGTCAGTATGGAAGCGACTTGAAATCAACACTATTTTCTGTGAAAAATCATAACGAAATGTGGCGCATCCATACCGTTGAAGAAGTAGATCGTGATCCGAGATATAATTCACATTTTAGTGGTTACGGTCTGGGTTGGGGATTAACTGATGTGAAAGGAAATCTAAAAGTTTCTCATACAGGAGGTTTACCAGGAATGTTATCCATTGTTATGATGTACCCGGATCTAAACTTAGGCATCGTGATTTTAACCAACACAGAGAATGGCGGTGGCGGGCTCTTTACTGCCGTTACCAATACTATCTCTGACAGTTATTTAGGTCTGGACGATTTTGGCTGGATCAATAAAATTGTGGAATGGATGAAACAAGGTAGAAATACAGGAGATGACGTTACCAAGAATGTTTGGGAAAAAGTAAAATTGGCAAAAAATGTGAAAGTAAAAAACGAAGACTTTACTGGTGTTTATACTGACAATTGGTTTGGAGAAATTGAAGTCTTTGAAAAAAACAAACAGTTATGGTTCAGATCCTATCGTTCACCAAAATTAAATGGTCCTATGGCTTTTTATAATGCTAATACATTTGCCATAAAATGGGAATATCAGGCTATGAATTGTGATGCCTTTGCGATGTTTTCACTGGATGAAACCGGTAAAGCACAATCAATTAAAATGAAAGGCATCTCTCCTAATATTGATTTCAGTTTTGACTTTCAGGATCTGGATCTAAAAAGAGTGAATAAATAAACCTATTTTTTATAACAAAATTAAAAAAAAGTCCGCAAAGTTTTCTTTTATACTTTGCGGACTTTTTGCTTCTCTATTTAATCAAGTAATGCTTTAAGCTCTGATTCCTTCTGGTTAATAATGAAAAGCTGACTTTTATCGTCTAACAATATCTTGTAATCAAACTCTTTGGCTGCATTGAACTTCCAGTTTTTTAATTCTTTAAAACTGTTCTTAATGAGTTTTAAATTTTCGGCGTTATTTTTAGAAACAATGATCATCTTAGTCAGATTTGATTTTTGCATCTTTTCTAGAGTGCTTATGCTTATTTCAGTCTCATCCTCTGATCTGGAGCGGTAGCGGTATTTTTGCTTGATGGTATCAAAATCCTTTTCATTTTCAGAAATAACGTATCGGTAAGCCATAAGGTTATCCATTTCGTTTATCCAGTTTGGGAATTTTGTTTCATAGCTTTCAATATAACGATCTATAAAACTTTTGTCAATGGCTTTCTTTTGAGAAATGTACTCGTTAAGCATAGGGTAAATTTCTTTTGCCATGAGGTTGATGTATTTTTTATTGTACCAGTCACCACTATCTGCTTTTCCATTCAGCTGTGCGTATACATAACCATTGGCTAAGGAAGTTGCCAGCGCTTCGTTAAGCAGATGATAGGCATAAATACTGTATTTTGATTTGTTTTCTTTGAAACTATTATCGATCATTTTTTTTACTTCCAATGGCTGTTCGTTGTAAATAATATGATAGGTTTCGTGCAGCATTACACTAAAGAGATCCTTATAATCGTCTAAATCTGTTTGAATGGCACTGATGAAATTATTACCAAAAGAATTTGCGGTAAAGCCTTTAGAATTAGGCAAAGGATAAAATGCGATTTCAAAAGGAATTGAAGTGTCCCAACTCGAATTGTAAAAAATCAAACTCATTTCAAAGTAACGCTCCATGTCATTTTCTTTTGCGTATTTAGTAATTTCAACGAGCTGTTTTTCAAATTTTTCTTTATTGGGATTGTATATGAGTTCATTGTAAATTGGACTAAAAGCGGAAATAATTCTCGTAAGATCATTCAACGTTTTGTTGGTTAAAACTCCAATAGAGCGTATTTTAAAATCTTTTAAATTTTCTGTTTCGATTAAGTTTTTTCTCAAAAAATCAAAGGATTGCATTGGTTTTTTAGAACCTTCCGGGAATTCTTCAAATGGATAGCTGTAATCCAATGTCAGATGATCAAATTCTGCGGCCAGTTTCTGAAATTCCCCAGTGTTGTATTTTGATTTTTGAAACTCGGTTTTAAAAACGTTGTCGGGATAGTTTTCGGATAAATTCTGAAGGAAAACAAAAACAGCTAATTGCTCAGAATACTTAATATTAAATACTGTTTTTTGAGCAAAAGACCAATTGGTTATGGCACATAGCATAACGACCAAAAGCTTAATTTTTAAAGTAATTTTCATTGTTTAGTAATTAGAATTTATTCGATAAGGATTAAAAATAATTCAAAAATTAGCAGGCAACAAACACTCACGATGCCCTACACAAAACAGTAATTGCTATGTTATCTTCCATAACTCCCCCAATCTGTTTTTAGTATCTTTAGCTTACTATTTTGCACTAGCCCTCTTTTATCTTAAATTTGCAGTCTTGTTACAAACATAGCAAAGTTTTCAAATGCTGAAGTGTCTAAATTAGGTAAAAAAAGTGGGAATACATACGATCGAAAATGCAGAAGGAAACTGGACTATTTGTCCCGAATGTCAGGGACGCGGTAAAAAAAGCCAAAGACTCAGCAAGAAAGTACGGCTTCAGTATCAGATAGCGCTGGAAAACTTTGAAAAATCGAAGGACTCAGGAGTTCCTCCTACTCGTCCTAAAGCGCATCTGAATGTCTGTCTCCACTGTGACGGATCGGGATTGATTCCTTCGGAACATCCTACTATTATTGACCAAGAAAACTTCCCGCATGTCGCTATAATTGGAGCCGGTATCGGAGGGGTTGCATTGGCTGTCGCTTGTCTGCACCGCGGAATTCCTTTTACTCTTTACGAACGCGATACTAACTTTGATGCCCGATCACAAGGTTATGGTCTCACCTTACAACAAGCCAGTAAAGCCATTGAAGGATTTGGTGTTTTCTCTTTAGAAGAAAAGGTCATTTCAACCAGACATTTGGTACATACTCCGGAAGGAAAAGTAATTGGGGAATGGGGTATTCGAAAATGGATTCCGTCGGATACCAAAACAGCTCCGAAGCGAACGAATATGCATATTGCGCGACAATATTTGCGTTCAGCATTACTGAAACAGCTTGGGACAAATGATATCGTACAATGGGGACATCAGCTCCTAGATTTTAAGGAATCCGAAGACCAAAGTATTTCCTTAAACTTTGAAGTAAATGGCAAAATCAAAAGTGCTAAAGCTGACCTCATCGTTGGAGCTGATGGCATTCGCAGTACGGTACGAAAACTATTAATTGGTGACGATGTTACTCCTTTGCGTTATCTGGGATGTATTGTGATATTAGGCATTTGTCCGTTAAAGGCTCTTAATGGACTTGCTCATAATTTGCTCGACTCGGCAACTGTGTTTCAAACGGCTAACGGCAATGAGCGAATTTATATGATGCCTTATACAGAAGATTCTGTAATGTGGCAGCTGAGTTTTCCAATGTCCGAAGAAGAGGCTAAAATATTGAGCGCGCAAGGACCAAAAGCGTTAAAAAAAGAGGCTTGTCGAAGAACACAATGGCATGCCCCTATTCCACAAATTTTATCGGCAACTTTAGAGGCGCAAATTTCAGGTTATCCGGTATACGACCGTGAATTACTTCGTCCTGAATTATTAGCCAAAAACAAACTGGCTACATTGATTGGGGACGCTGCACATCCGATGAGCCCTTTCAAAGGACAAGGCGCTAATCAGGCACTGTTAGATGCGCTTTCTTTGGCTCGCGCAATCGTAAGAGAATGCAGACCGCTATCCAACTGGAGAGAGGCAGGAATAAGAGAAAGTGTACTGACTGAGTTTGAATCCGAGATGCTTGTGCGAAGTGCTGCCAAAGTAAAAGACTCTGCTGATGCTGCTGAATTCCTGCATTCTGAAGTTGTACTTCACGAAGGCGATGAACCAAGAGGCAGATGTTTAAAGAATAAATAAGCCAATCGTTTATGGCGTTTTTGTACATCTTTTTTTCTCGCAGATTTTGCAGATCAAGCCGATTTTTCTTTACAATCCATATGTTTTAAACTAAAAAAAGGAGCCACTTTTCAATGACTCCTTTTCGATATTAAATTTTAGTATTATTGAATTCTTTTTACAGACAGCTTGTCTAAACAGAAGTAAGCTGCAGTATTCATTCCGTACACCGGGTGTGAATCTGTTGAAGCCATTTGGAAAACAAGGTATTTTACGTCTCCCAGACCTTGAAGTGCTGTAGCACTTACATTTATCCATCCTGTTGGCATTATTAAAGAACCTCCTGTGTAATCAGCCAGTGATTGTGTAATTGGTGCAGTAATAGTTCCGCTTGAATCTACTCCGTAAATTAACAATTCAAAGTGATCTCCAGAAGAAAAGGCCTGAGCAAAACCGTCTCCATACAAACAACCATAATAAGGCCATGGGTGCATGTTGATTTTTAATCCTTTTACATTATACAATCCTGTATTTCCAATTTTAATCCAGTTAGAGAAACTTGTCTCACTAAAAGTAGTTCCCTGTGGATTTTTAGGATCTGTATAACTTGACCAGTAGGCAACTATGTACGGATCTCCTGTTGTACCCGGAGTACCTGCCGCAATAGTAGAAGAAGTTCCGAAACCACTTCCTGCCATAGTACCCCACTGATTAGCTACCCAACCGTTAGATCCGCCAGTACCTGCTCCCGAACCGTAATTGGTGATATCATTTACATTGGATACAATAAAACCATCCCAATAGTTGTAACCTGATGATGTTCCGCTATGTGAAAATTTAAATATGTCAACTGTTAAATTGGTATTTGCGACATAAGTGTTTTGCCAATACTTCCCTCCTGTTGTTGATGTTCCGCTGGTCAACAAAGAACTTGTCAGGTTAAGCGTAGAAGTCGTTCCTATCGAAGGATCGGTCACTGCGCTTTTAGAAGTTAAGCCTGAGCTTTTAACCGCTGCACTGCCGCTTTCGCTATTTAATAGATTTTCATCATTGCTACAGGACGAAAGTCCCAGAATCAAACCTACTGTCAAAAAATAAAGTACTTTTTTCATGATTTATAAAAATTTTGGATTAATATTCTTGGTTGATTAATAAATAGTTTTATTCCGCTTTTCGATTATTTTCCTGCGGCAAAATTCAAATCTTCTGCCTGTTTAAAGGAGTTCGTAACCAGGTCTAATGCGCCAATCTCTGTGAACGTAGACACGTATACCTTTACGAAATCGACCCCGGGAAGATGTACTTTATTACCATTACCATCTACAGCCCAACTAATGTCTATTGAAGGATCTTTGATTCCGCCATAACCCCATTCAAAAGTTCCAACATTGAATGCTGTACCTTCTCCATCGCTAATATCTTTTGTCGCCAAATTGACTTTTGTTCCTTTTAATGTGTAAGAATCACCAAGCCATTGTGGGTAATAATTATAACGTCTCCATTTTTTTGTTCTGGTGATAAAACCTGAAGCCGTTTTATTATTTGCCCATTTAAGATATTCCTTGTCGAATTGCCAGTCGTACTTTCCTGCTACGGCAGTTTTACTTGGGTCTGGCTTGTAATACGTCACCTCATAGTTCTTCACTGTAGTAGATTTATAATACTCACTTCCGGCTATTTCGTACCACTCATTATCCTCTGCAATCCCATTTTTATTGGCATCGTAAGCCACCATAATACTCACAGGAGAAAACTTTGAAGCATTTGAAACTGTATTCATCTGAACTGTAAAATCGCGTTTGCCATAAGCATTGATCACCGTGTGGTCGAATTTTGTTACGATATAACCACCGAAAGTTCCCAGATCAACAAGAGATCCGTCAGCCAAAATAGCCTGTGCATTCTCTATCGCTTCCGCTTTTGTTGCAAACTCAAAACCGTCATTGTTATAATGCGGAGCAGGTACATAATCGATAATGGAAAGCGCTTTCGAAGTATACGTTTTACCGGTTTCGGCAACTGTAACTTTAGTAGAAGCCTGTTTTACCAACTTATTCAGCGTTACGGTAAAATCTACAGCATAACTTAGTGCTTTTGGCGCTATAAACTTCAAGGTCTTACTGTCGCCGATAACAGAATCTTTAGCCACTCCGTCTTTTCCGGTTACTTTTAAAGTCCATTTGTATTGGGCAACAGCACCATTGGCGTTTTCAATCGTTACTTCCGGATCAATCGCTACAACGTTGTATCGCTCCGTTGTAAAATCTGCTTGCAATTTTATAGTAAGAGTTGGATCTTTAATCGGCTCCGGTTTAGGTTCTTCAATTACAGGCTCCGGCTTTGCATCATCATTACTACAATTGTAAAAAGAACAAACAATGGCGAGGTACAAACTATATTTTATAAACTTTTTCATATTTTTCTCTTCTTACTTTTTTAGATTGTATTTTTTAATTATTTGAAGATCTGCAGCTCCTGAGAATCGTGTAGCCATAGACGACTGCTGGTGGCAAAGCCCCATTGGTTCGCTGACACAGTTCACTACTTTGATAAAGTGAATTCCCGGAAGATTTGCTTTATTTCCATTCTTGTCTACCGCCCAGTCGATATCAATATCAGGGCTTTTGGCATTTACGTATCCCCATTCCGGAGCCTCAAAATTCCATAAGGTAGTTTGCCCCGGACGTACAGCTGCGAAATTTACGTTTAGCTTCGTTCCTTCGTAAACAGCTGTATTTTGAGTATCCCAGGCTGGATAATACTCTTTCTTAGTTTTAGACCTTGGTAAAAAGTAGGTTTGAGATTGGTTGTTCTCGCAATAAAGATGCTCACGATCTAAAAAAGGATCATTTGGGCCGCTTACTACTACTTTCTTACCGGCCGCAGGTTTATAGTAGGTAATTTTAAAATTCTTAACCGTGTTTTCTTTAGCATGCTGACTTCCTATGATTTCATACCATTCGTCTTCATCGGGTTTTCCATTCCCATTTTTATCATAAGCAACATAAATTAAACCCGGAGCCGGAGGATTGGCTTTATCCGTTAAATCTGCTCCGTAAACTCTGAAGTCTTTTTTTCCTGAAAGATTAACTACCATGTGATCAAATCCAACCACAATTGAACCTCCAAAACCTCCTAAATCGATTGGATAACCAACGCTGGTTTCGCTAATTCTTCCCAATGCTACCCTCATAACATCTGCTTTCACAAATCCGTCTTTGTATAAATCATTGGCAAACATTCCGGGTGCCGGATTAAAATCCTGAATACTTGTTATGTAAGGATTGTAATTTTGAGTCTCATTTATCACATTCACTATGGTGGCACTTGTCCCTTTTTTATCTCCTTCAGTAACATTTAAGGTTAGTTCATAGGCACCGGGATATAAAGCCACAAATCGTAAATCTTTAGTAGTTCCTACAATCGAATCTTTAGTTTGATTCACCGGATTTTTTTTAAGCACCCATTGATAATTTGGGTTACTGGTTTCAGCTGATGCTGTAATATTCAAAACTTTAAAGGTGTTTACTTCAAATTTATCTTGAAGCTTTACTGCTATTGGTATGGCGAGTCCTTCTCCGGTGTTGGCATCATTTTTATCGTCATCGCTGCATCCGGTAAATACCGCTGCAAAAGCCAATAATAATAAATGGGCAAAGTTTTTTTTCATAATTCCTGATATAATAATTTAGTTTAATACACTTTTGAATGGGTTATCGCGTAGGAATGCTTTCTCCTGAAAGATGCAAATCTGTCGCCCCCATTATTTCTGTCGAAGTTTCTCCGAGCCATCCCGCCTGCTGATTAAGGCCATTGTACACTTTCACAAAATCGATTCCGGGAAGCATTACTTTGTTTCCTTTTTCGTCCACAGCCCAGTTAATATCTATTCCCGAATCATCATCATTGTTTGGAGCATTATCTGCGTATCCGTATAAAAAAGCATACTGCACAAAATAACTTCCCGTTCCGCTTTCATCAACTGCGTTATCGGGTAGTCTTGTTCCTTTATAAGTGATAGAAGATTGGTCTTTAAGCCATTTTGGCCAGTAATCTAAAGAATGATTGTAAGCATTATTCTGAACCAGATAACCACTTTTCCCTTGATTATCTTTCCAAAAAATATACTCCATATCAACAAAACCTACTGTACCTGTAGTTCCGCCCGACACCGGAATTTTATTGGGATCAGGTCGGTAATACGTTATTTCATAATTCTGAATCGTTTTTGGCATCTTATGCCCACCGCCTTCTATCTCGTACCACTGATCGTCCGGAAGTCCGTTTTTATTCTTATCATAAGCAACCATGATTACTCCTGCTTCACTGCTTCCGCCGCGCATGGTACTGTTCGGATTTGGATTAGCCTCTGCCCAGAATGCATTACCCAGAATTCTAAAATCACGTTTGCCCTTAACATTAACAATGGTATGATCGAATCCAAAAACAACATAACCGCCAAAAGCCCCCAATGAAACCAGATCACCGGTTTTCTTAGCCAGATAAGTATTGGCTCTTGATAAAATTCTTTCAGGAGTATCTCCGTCATTAGCAATAGGCAGATCGTTTACAAACTGCCCGGGTGCCGGTTTAAATTCAAATACTTTTGAGATGTAGCTTTTATACTCCTTCGTTTCTTTTGTAACGGTAACAACTACTTTTTGAGTTTGTACACTTCCTTTGTCATTTACAGTAACGGCCAATTCATAGACTCCTGCTTCTGCTGACGCAAATAAAAGTTCCTTTGCTGTAGTAGTACTTAGGGCATAACTTTCTGAAGATGCTTTTGTGATGGTCCAACTGTAAGTAGCTTCTGCTGTTGCGCTGATCGTTGGATTTAAAGTCGTAATTGTAAATCTCTGCATACTAAAAGCTAAATCTGAACTAACAGGCGTCGGATTGCTATTTTCATTTGATGCATTATCATCAGAACAATTGGTTAATGAGAGTACTGCAATAAGCAACAATAAGGATTGGCAGTTTTTGAAAATAGGATGGTACATGTGGTATTGTTTAGGTTGGTAGTAGTAAAAGCAGGAGAAAATGAAGGAATAACCAAAGAAGTTTTAATTAAAAGCCTTCAACAGAGCGCAATGTTATCCTTATAAGCGTACACAATCCGGCACCGCCAAACGTCCCTGGAATTGAGATGATTTTCTATTAGAACAGGATTAAAATAAGGGAAGAAACCGACACATAATGCATTCAAAAAACCCCGACTCCATACCGATTTCCGTTTCAGAGATGATGGTCTCAAAGAGAAAAAGCAACTATACAACACTCCCGACTGAAGCAGCATAGAAGCAAAAACGATAACAATCAATAAGAATTCTCTTTTTGTATGATACATCACTAATTGAATTAAGAAAACTCCGGGATGTATAAATCAAAAAAGCAATAAGAGAGAATCCCGTCATAAAAAATGACAGGTTCGTTTATTGTTGTTCAACTTTATTCCACGAAAGTCTTAAACTATGTGATTGTGGCAGGTCTCCTGACTTGTTCCATCTTTAAAACAGCCTTCTCATCCCGCAAAGCGAGGCAATGGCATGAGTAACGTTTAAAGACTTATACAGAACTTACAGTAGCGGGTCTGCTCAGGATTTACACCTGATTCCCTTTTAACCATTTTTTCTTAAGAAAAAACAGACCAAAATCTGGCGCAAATATATAACTATCTTTTACAATAGCGTAATTCTGAATAAAAAATTCCAAATTCCAATATATCTGTCCTAAATACTCTTAGAATTTTGATTTTATTAGTTGATCCCAGAGTGTAACTTTAAAAAATATTTTTTCTTTTTTTTATTCAGATTTTACCCCTTAAATCACGTAGTTATACGCTAAAATTATCAGTACCCAAGTACTAATTTTATAATGGTTTTTGAAACTATAACAACCCTTATAGATTACAATCAAAAATTAAATTACTCCACCAAAAAACAAATAATAACTTAAATCTTATCATTATGAAAAAAGAGTTTCAATCAAACGGGTGTTCTGAAATAAAGCTTGAATCGACTATCCAGAATAATTTTGGCTTTGAACAACTTTATACAGAAGTTTACCTAGGTTTAAACAATGGCAAAAAAACTAGCAAAGCTATCTTTAGTACACCAGAAGACCTGACTGATGGTTCCATCCCTTTAACCCCAGCTTTTCAACATCACGAGGGAACACTTTATCTTAGACATTATTTAACCTATGAGGCAATGCCGGGAGGGCTCGATCAAGCTAAAACAGCTGCAAAGAAACTTCAGTTTCATTATACTATAACGAACAACTGTGATGCTAAAACTAGCAATTTTAAAGGATTTGGACTTGGACCAACTTTTATAGAGAGTGGAAGTCTCGTTTTTTTTGTGACTTTAATTGATATTGTATGAGAACACTAAATATACTTACCTTCCTAATTAGCTTTTCTTCTTTTTCACAATCTATCCAAAAGGTTGATTTAAAAAAAGTAGAAATACTCAACTCAACCGCTTTGGCTTTACTAGACAATTCTGCAGCTATTATATCATCAAATCCGGATGTTAAAGAATTCAATATTAATACAGAAAGTCTGGAGAGTATCTCCTTCGACGGTAATTTATTCTCATCGAACATGAGAGGTCTCGAGTACTATGGCTTAGGAACCAAAACAAAAGAGATCAAATCTTTTACCATGCAAAAAATGCAAATGCCTTCGGTTTCCGGAGCATATAGTAAAAATGATTCTATTGCTAAAGTAGCGGTCGGAATTAAATTTAATGTTTTCACACTGTATAATGCCTCATCTGAAGACATGAGAGAAAAATATGCTTCAATGCGCCAAAAATTAAAAAAACTTATAGCATTAGCTAACGATCAAATGGAAAGAGAAGGATATAAGATAGGCGAAGACGAAGACGAAGCAAAAAAATATAATGCTCGCTTCGAAGAAGTATTAGAGGAGCTAATTAAAAACGAATCAGGAATCGAAGCAAAGAATTTTTCAGATATCCTTAAAGCTCCTTTATTAACACTTGATATAGCATCGGCTTATAGTATGCTAATGCCAGCAAAAGATTTCAACAAGTCCCAATCTGGTCGTTTTGGTGCATGGTCTACCCTTACTTTTACATTAGGCAAGGGAGACGAGCATTTAAAGCTATATGGATTCTGCAGATACATACAGGATAATACAGACTACGATTCAAAAAGTAAAAAGTTCACCAACCAAACTAATTTTTTTGATATTGGCTCAAAAGCTCAGTTTGATTGGAATAAAATCTCTGTAGGTTATGAATATATTAAACGAAATGGAGACGGTAAAAACTACAGATCTGTTGGTTTTGTCCAGTATAAAGTATCTGATAATCTTTACGTAACAGGTGGTTTTGGAAAGAACTTTGAATCTGCTTTAAATGATGAAACAGTTTCTCTACTTGGAATAAGATGGGGAATTAATGCTAAAGACAGTCGTAACTGGGAATAGCGCTAATTAATATCTAAAACAAAAACTCCAAACTCCGACAAATTTTAGTCGGGATTTGGAGTTTTTTATAAAATCTTATGGGCAGATTACATTATCATATTCTGAAAAGTCAGGATGAATAGAGTTTGTTTAATTTCTCTAAACCAAAAGCAAATGTTCCTGTACAGGTCCTAATGCAAAAACAATAAACATGGACATTACGGTTAAAATCATAATGACCATAAATAATAAGGTTCCAAAAATACCCGAATCAACCCTCAGGGTACCCAGCGAAGGAGCTACGGCTTTTTTAGTACTTAAATATCCAATGATTAGAAATGCTCCAATCATCGGAATAAAACGACCGGCAAGCATCGTAACTGAAGTGGTTAAATTCCAAAAAGGAGTATTATCAGCCAGCCCTTCAAACCCGCTTCCATTTCCCGCCATCGAAGACACATACTCATAAACGATAGTGGTAAAACCGTGTGGCCCTGTATTGCTCAGCCATTCCACAGCTTCCGGAACATACAAATAAACATGAACCGCTATTGCCGAAAATAATAATGGAATTGCCAAAGCACAAAGGTTAACCAAAACAGCTACCTGAACTTCCTTAATCGAGATTTTTCTGCCAAACAACTCCGGAGTTCGTCCTACCATCAGCGAACCAATAAAAGTGGCTATGATCAGGTAAATAAACATATTGATCCATCCGGTACCCAGCCCTCCAAAAAACGCATCTACCTGCATTCCAATAAACATCCCTATCGAAGACAACGGCATATAACTATCGTGCATACCCGTTATCGTACCGGCCGGGATTATCATATTGACCGCACTGTAAAAGGACGAATAATACGTTCCAAAACGCACCTCTTTACCTTCCATATTGGCTAGTGAAGCGTCAATTCCCATTGCGCTGAGTTTGGGATTACCAGACATTTCACCATAGAGTAAAGGAATACAAGTTACAACAAACCCCATCAACATCACTCCCAAAAGCATTCTTGAAAATTTCTTATTGTTGAGGTATCGGCCTACGAAAACAATAAAAGACATCGGCAAAAGCCAAACGATAATAGTATGAATGATGTAGGTGAAAAAGTTAGGATTCTCAAATGGATGCGCACAGTTGGTTCCAAAAAAGCCACCGCCATTAGATCCTAATTCTTTGATTGGAAGAAACACCGCTGCCGGTCCTGTTGACACTACTACTTCCCTGCCTTCAACAGAGGTAATTTTCTCAGGCTCGTCAAATGTCATTGGTACACCGTTAAACAAAAAAAAAGTTGCCGTAATCATACTTAACGGCAACAATATACGAGTAGATGATTTTACAAAATCACTATAAAAATTCCCTAATCCTTGTATTGATTGTGCAGCAAGTCCCCTGACTACTGCTACACCCGCACATAGGCTTGTGGCCGCACTTAAAAACTGCAAAAGCATAAACACACCTACCTGTGCAAAATAACTCGCTCCTGTCTCTCCTGAATAATGCTGCAAGTTGGTACTGGTCAAAAAACTAATTGTCGAATTTAACGCCAATGTCCACTCCATACTGTCGATACCAGCCGGGTTTAAAAATAGTTTTCCCTGCAGCAATAAAATAACAAACCCCCAAAGGAACCATATAAACTGTACAGATAACAATACTTTTAAATATGTTTTCCAATTCATTTGAACCGTGGGGTCAATTTTACAAAACCGGTATATCAATCGGTCTAATGGATTAATGAAGTCCGTTATGCTTTTTTCATTTGCATATATTTTTTTCATTTCCCGGCCTACGATGACCGACAGCAAAATAACAGTTAGAAGAATACCAAGTGAAACTATTAATTGAGTTAACATATATTTTAAGATTGAGGTTCTTTGCGAAAGCACCAACAACTAGTCCATACGAACAATAAAAATGTTAATCCCTGATTTACAACCGAAAGCAATTATAAGAAACACTACTACCTTATCATTTTGATAAGATTACACTATCATTTTGATACTATTTCCTTCTTATTCCTAAAAAATCTCAAGGAATTAGGATGCTAAAAATCAAATAATTAATTAGAAAGTACTTTTTACGGCACATCATTTGTATAAAAAACACAAAAAGTAAGTCCGTTTACTTTTATCAAACTTAATTTCCAAAGACATGAAAAGACATAAAAAAAATGCCGGTTACTTTAAAATTTTTAAACAAGCTACTAAAGAGCGAAGACAAAAAAACAAAATCATACTTACGATACAAGTCATTTTTATAACCATTATAACTATTATGGTGTATCAAAGAATTATGACATAGAAATGTATTGCAAAAAAACGAATCAGCTTATACAACGCTCTTCTCCTTCAGGCAAATAAGTCCAAAATAGTAATCACACCAAACTATCACTCCCTGAATGAAGCATCACAAAATAAAATCCGGAGAATGCTGATACGTTTTTTTGCCTATCGAATCAATTTTAAAAATGCACTATACACATCATCTTTAATTGAGGTTCGCAAATAGACTTCGTTTTCGTCTTTGGTTTTATATTCAAACTGAATCAAAGCCGCATCGGAGTAATAAAAAAAGTAATCATCGCCCAAGAATTCAAGATTTGAAATAGGTCTCGTTGATAATTTGTATTCAAATGCAATTTCACCATTTGTAATGTCCAATTGAAAAAGCTTACTTTTACGAGTGTATCCCCAAATATTATCACTTTCTTCGACCATATACTCAACATTATCGCCTTTAAAATCCCTTTTCCAAATTTCAGTTCCTGTTTTTGAATCTACAGCGTATATCGAAGAAACTTCGGGGCCTTGTGCGGCGAAATATAGCTTCTTGTCTTTACAAAATATACGTTCCTTAATATTATTCTGAGTTTCCTCCAATTTAAACTGCCACAAAACCTCTAATTTATCAGGATTTAGAGCAAAAACTACATTTTTTTCATTTGCTGTAAAGATACTTTCTCCATCCGTTACCAGCTTTCCGCGCATGGCTTCCTCAAAACTTTTTTGAACAAGAAGTTTTCCTGTATTGGCTTCAAAACTATAAACAGAAGTTCCGCTTTGAATAAAAACTTTATTATTGAATAAAAGAACCGGACTTTCATTATTTTCAGCATCCAGTTTATGATTCCATAGCAAACCGCCAGTTTTAATATCAAGTGCATAAAGATTCCCGTTTTGAGAGGTTACCAATAATTTTCCCTCATTTATAACCGGAATCTGATTTTTCAGGATGATCTGATCTGTGCTATTCCCCAGTCTTGATTTCCAAAAAATAGCACCAGTCTGATTATCAATCGCAAAAATTTCTCCGTTAATAAAAGGAACATACACTACTCCATCCTGCAATGTGATAGCATTTGCACACAACTCCGTAAAGGAATCTGTTGCTTTTACGGTCCAGTTAATTTTTTCAGACTCTAGATTGAAGGAAAAAAGAGAACCGTCATAATCGTAAATCAATATCGACTCTTTATCCAATGCAACTTTCGCCAACGGTTTTAGCACTTTATGAGTAACTTTATCGCTAATATTGCCCGCAGCTTCCATTTTACCTGGTACTGAAACCGTTTGTACTTGTCCAAAAATATTGGTAACGACACACACCAATAAAAGAGTTATTAGATTTTTTTTCATTTTTAGATTTGGGGTTAAATGAACTGATTTCTTTTTATCAAAACGAAATTGCCTTTTAAGGGATTCCTAGCTTGATAAATGCTTAAAATTATTACGGTACTAATATAGAAACAATTTTCACCGATAGATCAATATTCAAGAAATAACAACTAAAAAAACTTCTTAAGGAATTAAGGCTTTTTTTATAGTCCTTACAAACCTGCATACAAGCCATTTCTCCCATGGTTTAATGAAAATTTCAACTAAACGACGACGAGAAATATTTTTAGTTTGTTTTTCAAATCAACCAAATCATTCTCTCTAATAATTCTTACATTCGCTCAGGGAAAAGTCTATTCATGCCCACTAATAAACAATTTAATGAAACAAACTTTTACACTCTTCAGAATCCTCTTTTTAGTACTTTTTATTAGTGGCAACAATTACGCACAACACAAAGACGACTTTTCTTCAAAAATTGACAGTCTGATACAAACCACAAACCCAAGAAATTTTAACGGAGTGGTTGTTATTAAACAAAACGGAAAAATAAAATATGCAAAAGCACATGGCTATTCAGATTTCAACAAGAAAACAGAACTGAAAATTTCCGATAAATTTTCAACCATGTCAATTGCCAAACAAATCACGGCTACACTTATCTTACAAGAAGTAGAAAAAGGAACAATCCATTTAGAAACTCCTATTCGTAAATATTTACCGGAATTAAAATATTCGTGGGCAGATACCATCACTGTTAATCAATTGCTCAACAATACTTCGGGATTAAGCAGTGAAGATATAGACAAACCTCTTAAATTTACTCCGGGAGCCGCTTTTAATTATTCTAATATCGGCTATTACGTAGCGGGACAAGTTTTGGAAAAACAAAGTCATAAAAGTTTTGAAGAGCTAGTAACTGCTTTGTTTAAAAAGTGCGGGATGACCAACAGTTACTACCCCAATGAGACAAACAATACATTTTTAACAAAAGGGCACTCCATAAAAAAAGAAGGTAGTATCAGGCTGAACGAACAATTAAATTTTGATATTCATAATTATTTTGGCAGTCATTTAATTGTTTCGGTTCCTGACTTAGCAAAATGGAATGAATGTCTGCACTCCGGTCAACTATTAAAACCCGCTACTTACAAAATGATGATCGCTTATTCAATCACCAATACCCATCCGCTTTTTGGTGATAAACCAATTGGCTATGGTTATGGATTGCGAATAAATGATAAAACCAATATTATGGAAATCGGACATACAGGTTTTCATCCTACTGAAGGATATACAGCGGTCAATTTATACTATCCAAAAACCAAAACCAGCGTTATTGTTATGGAAAATCAAGCATTTGAAAATTTTAGTATTGCTTATTATTTTGAACAGGAAATTAGGAAAATCGTTAGAGAAAGTAATCTGTTGAATTAAAACTCAAATTTATAAAAGCCATATGCATAAACGAAATTCAAAACAAATTATCACCGTACTTTTTTTGACTTTAAGTCTAAACTTCTCCTTTGCGCAAAAAAAAGAGTTCCGGGAAACCACCGTTGACAGTCTAACTTTCGTAAATAACCGAAAAGTATTAAACAGTTTAAATACCGATAGCTTTCTTAAAAGAATTTTTACTAAAGACAACATACAAATCCCTTATAGATTTCTAACGCCAAAGGATAATAACAATCACCAAAAATACCCTTTAGTCATTACTTTCCACAACTCTACCCGAATTGGAAATGATAATAAAAACCAGCTTGAACCATTTGCAAAAATCTGGCTGAGACCTGAAATTTATACTAAATACCAATGTTATGTGATCGCACCACAATTCAGCGAGCGTTCTTCAAATTATGAAAAGAATAGTGATGGAATTCCAATTTCAAAACCTTCTACAGCTGTTTTTGCTTTACTCGAATTAATTCAAAATATTGAAAAAGAATACCCAAACATCGATAAAAACAAGATTTACTTAATTGGATATTCTATGGGGGGATCGACTGCGCAAAATCTACTCAATATAGCTCCAAACCAATTTGCCGCTATGGTTTCCGTAGCAGCAGTTCCTGATTTTTCTAATCTCAAAAAATTAAGTAAGAAGAACATCTGGCTTATTCATGGAAAAAAAGACGATGACAATCCTTATATCGGTAGTGTTGAATTGTTTGCAAAATTATCTTCAAACAAGAATTTGACTTTTACCACTTTGAATAATTTAAATCATAACAACATTGTGATTCCGTTTTTACTAACCGAAGAGATTCCAAAATGGTTATTTGAAAAGCACAAGTAAATCGTATTTTGATGGATTTAGAACTTAATATCCTTGAATAAAATGTCTGCGCAGACTGTTGATAAATCCTCTTATTTGTTTTTCTCCATCCACTCAATGATTTTTAAGGCAACACCATTTGAGGATTGAAAATTTTGTCCTGTAATGATACGGCCGTCTTGTTCCACATAAGATTCATTTCTCTTTGAAAATTTAAAATCCCCTCCTCTGTCTTCTATAGTCTTCTGAATTAAAAATGGAAAGTGTTTAAAATATTCGCCATCTTGTTTTTCGAAAGAATCGGGATAACCGCTTATTTTTTTTCCCTCCACTAAGAATTTACCATTTCTGGTTTTCAGGTTAACAATACCGGCTGTTCCATGACATACCGAAGAAATAATGCCATTATTATCTTCATACACCTGCATAGCGATACGTTGAATATCTGAGCTTTCAGGAACATCATACATGGCACTTCCACCGCCGATATAATGAACGGCTTTATAGTTTTTATAATCAATTTCTTTAGGGCTTACGGTATGTTTAATGGCGTACATAAAATCCTGATCGTATAAATATTTCTTTTGTAAATTATCGGAGGTATTGATATAAGCTAAAGGAATACTACCACCCTTTGGACTTACAAAATCAACTGTATAACCGGCATGTATGAAAGTATCATAAGCATTTACTATCTCCGCGAAACTATTGCCTGTTGCAATAGTAGAATTTCCATAATAATGTGCGTTAGAAACAATAAATAAAATCCTTTTTCCAGATTTATTACTTGTTTTACTGCTGGCCGCTTTGCTAATTATTTTCCATTCACCCTGAATTTTCTTCAGCAAAAACATATCCATAAATTCTTGTTTTTTTTCTGCAATGATAATTTCAGCCTTTGCAATAGCAATATCATTAAAAAACTCCAGAGAAATAACTCTGCCCACACGGCCGTTAAATTCTCCTTTCTTACCTTTTTGAAACCAGCTAACATATTCCGAGGCCGGAACGATCCATAAAGGTTTGTCTTTGTGACTCAAAAAAAGACTGGCCTCAGAATAAAAAGCCTTACTAATACTGTCAGGCTCATTATAAGATGTACCCTCGATATAGTTTTGAATGCAATTCTGAATTAAAGACTGTTCTGATTGTGAAAAAGATAAATTGGATACTAATGCAAATAAGATTGCAAGAAAGATTCTCTTCATAAACTTGGATTTAATGGTTTTAAAAATATTCCTCAAAACTATACTCATTGCATTCTAAAACGTTCCGGATTTATAATAACGGACTCCAATTTTATACTTTTAGGAGTAGAAATGATTCTTTTTGGTAAATAGCTTCAAAAAAGTCAGGCATAAAAAAACTCCTTAATTTCTTAAGGAGTTTTTTAATGGGAGATGAAGGAATAAATCAAAACCTATATATTAAGCTATTTCAATTCTTTTATCTTTATCGATCTGTTTAGGCTAACTGCAATGCGAATTCTATCATTTCTTTAAAAGAATTTTGTCTGTCATCTGCTGATAGAGCCTCCTTTTTAAGAATATGATCCGATACCGTTAAAATAGCCAGAGCCTTTTTTCTATATTTAGCAGCTATAGAATACAACGCAGCTGTTTCCATGTCAACTGCCAAAACGCCGTAGGTTTTCCAATTTAAAAAAGGATCGCCTAAATGGCTTTCAGTATAGAAAAAATCAGATGTCAATATTGACCCTGTATGCGCTTTTATCTTATTTTGCTCTGCAATTTCATTGGCCTTTTTTAACAATTCAAAATTCGCCGTCGGAGCAAAATCATTGCCGTTAAATTTAAATTTATTCATCCCGGAATCTGTGCACGCACTCATGGCTAAAACAATATCCATCATATTTACATCATCCTGGATAGAACCACAAGACCCCACTCTCACCAACGTCTCTACACCATACTCTTCTATTAATTCCGTAATATAGATTGAAATGGAAGGCATCCCCATACCTGTGCCCTGTACACTAATTCTCTTACCATTATAAAAACCGGTATATCCTAACATTCCTCTAACCTCATTATAGCATATAACGTCTGTTAAAAACGTTTCCGCAATCAGCTTTGCTCTTTTTGGATCACCAGGAAGTAAAACGAAATCTGCTATATCACCCTTTTTTGCGTTATTATGTGCACTCATATTATTATTTTTTAGATTTATAAACTATATTTCTCTCCTCTAATTTACTCGATTTGGATACCATTTCAAGCATAATTCTATAACGGATTTTAATGACAGTCAACGTGATATGAATAAAAACTAATTTGGAGTTGTTCTTGCTTTCGCTTCATAAATCCCTGACAACACCTTAATAGAGGTCCCATAAAACAAAAAACCTCCAAAATCAAAGATTTTGAAGGTGTCTTAAAAAGTGGTGGGCGATGAGGGGTTCGAACCCCCGACCCCCTCGGTGTAAACGAGGTGCTCTGAACCAGCTGAGCTAATCGCCCTATTTTATTAGGTCGCTATCCTTTCGTGATTGCGAGTGCAAATATACAGCTAGATTTTGTATTTGCAAGCATTTTTCGAAAAAAAATCAACTAATTTTTACTTACTATACCTACCCGCTTCATAGTCAATACCTTTTATAAACTATTTTTTATTCGTTCTGTTATTTCGTCAATTGCTCCTAGCCCGTCAAAAGTCAAAACTTTAATTTTAGACTTCATATATTCGATTGCAGGCCGGGTTAAAGTTTCAAAAACTTTAATTCTCTTCAAATGGATCTCAACATCTTTGTCATCTTTTCGATTAGACGTTTCGGCTCTTTTTTGTGCTCTTTTCAAAAGTTCGTCTTTTGGAACTTCTATATTGATTACCTTACCTATTTCCATATTCTTGGATGCAACGAGTTCCATCAAATCATTAACCTGAGGTTCAGTCCTCGGATAACCATCCAAAATAATCCCCTTAGCTGAACTGTTTTCGTCTAGAATTTTACTAAAAAGATCTTTCATAATGGAATCAGGCACTAAGTCTCCTTTTTCCTCATATTGAGACATGATTTTTCCGATCTCTGTTTTATTCTGTTTTTCCAGACGACATCGGTCTCCAGTTGAAATATGCTTGAACTTAAGTTCTTCTTTTAAAATTTCACATTGAGTACCTTTTCCTGAATACGGAGGCCCCATTATTACTAATATTTCCATTTATGTGGTGTTTTTATTTTTCCTTCTGGACTTCAAAAATTTGACTGAGTTATTTTGTTTTTATTTGCAGGAAATTACAAATTTACAGGAAATGCAAATTAATTACTTTACAGACCTTCTCGATAAAGAACCAAACTAAGTCTATATTCACTTTATAGCAAAATAACACCTACTATTTTATTTAAACAATATAACTAATTTCAGCTTTAAAAACACTATTTTAAATTAATTTAGTCGCAACTTAAAATAACTTTCTGTAAATGGAATTAACTATTAGAAATTATACTATTGCTCAAAAATCTGAAAAATTTGACATTCGAGTACCATGTGATAGTTCAGTTGAACTAAAGTTTTCCTACGTAGATTTCGAAACTGAAGAAAACCCTAAAAAAAAACTAACAGTAAAGTTCGCCCTCAATCAATCTAACGATGAATTAAGTGAGTTTAATTTCGTTTACTTCAAGAACACTGATCTTATTTTCTTTAGATATACCTATCAATGGGGAATTATAGATTTCAAAACAAAACAACTAAAAAGAAATATCATTGACAAGTCTTTGGATTTTCCTTTTTTTTACTTGCATGATAATTGTATCCTGGTAATTGATGATTCTTTTGCGGAAACCATAACTTTTGATGGGGAAACAATTGATAAGATCAGTAATGAACAGCCTCATGAAATGAACGAACATGAAGATTATTTTGAATTTGACATTATTGGAATTGAGAAAAGAAAACTAAGTAAATTCCATAAAAGATAGACTATCGATAAAATTCTTAGTTTCTCTAAAGTCGTATATAGATTTTTTCTTGTTCAGATTATCTAATCTTTTTGCTTAATCCCCAACTTTTGAACCTGATCCAAGTAAATCCTATGTAGAATTTGTTCTTACTTTCACTAAACAAAACATATACTACAAACTCCATAAATCTA
>NZ_CAGKLC010000075.1 GCF_903469665.1 Flavobacterium sp. UGB4466
AATCTGTTATTATATGAATTAGCAAGGATTTATCACAAATCATACTGGCATAAACCTCGACAGCATTCAAAAAAAGAAATGCTGGTTATACAATTTTTTAAAATTTTAGAAATAAACTGTAGGGAACAACATAGTGTAAAATACTATGCAAATACTTTAGCGGTCACTACAGATCATCTTAGTAAAACTGTTAAACAAGTTACCGAAAAAACGGCAAAGCGATTTATTGAAGAAGCTATTGTTCTTGAAGCAAAAATTTTGCTTCACGATGATCATTTAACCATTTTATCTATTGCGGAAGAATTACAATTTACAGATTCTTCCTCTTTTAGTAATTTTTTTAAAAGGCATACTTCCCAGTCACCTTCCCAGTATCGTTCACAATTAAATTTTCATTAAATAACTTATAATTTATGTTTTGACCGGGTTAAGAATGTTCTATAAGTATTGATTTAGAGTACTCTCAATTGCAAGACGATTGCAATATTTGCTAAATAAAAGTAAAGAAAATGACTCAAACCTATCTTTTAGAATGGATGGATTTAACGGTGACTTCAACCCTTAATCCCGGTAAAACAGACCTTACGATGATTACTCCAATTCAATTAGAAGCGATCATTAAAAAAGCGACCGAACAAACATCCTTAATTCAGTCGAAATTTATAGTGCAGGTATTTTCACTTACAAAGGAGAAACAGATTAAAATTTTAGTTGGAAATTATTATTTGTCATTGTTATTTCTTTTAGATAGAATCGAAGAAATAAATACCAACAGTGACCAATATAAAGAAAATTTAAAAGAGGTTGCAGCTACTTTAATTTCTTGTTTGAAAGAGTTAGTCACTTTTATAGAATTAAGATTTGCCAACTATTTAAACAAACCGTTTCCAGTTATTGAAAAGAAGATATATGAATCATCAGTTGTAGATTCTTCTTCTAATAAAGTTTTATGCAAGCTTTCGACAGATCAAATGGCACTCATTCTCAGAGCTGGAGATGAGTCAAGAATTTTGAAAGCAAAATCAATGAGTATGGTTTTTAAAACTATTGTACCTTTTCTTTCTACACCTTTTAAAAAAGATCTTTCTTATCAGTCGGTAAGAAGTAAATCATATAATGCAGAAGACAAGGACAAAGAAATTGCTATTGAGAGTTTAAAAAAAATTATAGAAAAGATTAAGTCATATTAATAGCCTGACCGCTTATAATATTAAACTTGAAAAGAAAACAGTTATGATTGCGTAACGAATACATTGAAATAATGTCTATTAATAAACAATCACTTAATCAAAATCATCATCAAAAAGTATAAATTATGATACTAATTGCAATATTACTTCCCTGGCTTTCTTTTCTCTTTCGAGGAAAAATATTTACTGCTATAATCTGCCTTATTTTGCAAATAACATTAATTGGCTGGTTGCCTGCTGCAATCTGGGCTGTTGTATCTTTGCAAAATGCCAGAGACGAGAGGCGAACTAATAAACTTATAAAAGCTATGAAAAAGTAGCTATACGCTTTTTTATCACATTTTTAAAAGAATCCATGTTAGAAGAATTTTTGCCTTCTAATATGGATTTTTATTTTATTCATCTATTAAGACGAGGGGTACAACAGGGTACATTGAGGTACAACAAAAAGTTGTACTTGTAGAGGCAGTATTGTAGTTGTTCCTTTGACTCATAATATAAATCATGTCAAACAATTTGATAGCGATTTACATAGTAAAGAAATGAATGTTGAACAATAAATGATGATGCTATGTTTACAAATATTTCATGGGGCTGTTACCTAACTGCTTTAGGGGTGGTGGTGCTGATCTGGTATTTTATAATACTACTAAAGTTTTATTACAAAGATCTTTTTAGGATCTTTTCGGGAGAAAAGAAACTCAAATTTACCACGTTTAAAAACGCAACTAAAAACAGACTGGAAGATACTGGAGATCAAAAATCTTTGTCTTCGTCTTTTTCTGAATCATTCGGCACTTTGGAAGATGCTGAAGAATTATCACCTAGAATACTTCAAGCACTAAAAGAAAGTAATGAAAAGAATTTGTCAAAAGAGCAATTTCAAAACTATCTAAGAATGGTCCTCGATGAATATCCTCATGTAAAGATTTCTTCACTTCGAGAAAATATCAATAAACTGATGGTATCTGAATCTTCAAAATACCCAAATCTGCTTTTGACTTTAAGTGAAGCTGACAGTTTATGGGAAGGAACTGTTTTCTAAAATTCAGCGGAGGATTAATTCCTGTTCTCTCTGGCGCGGTATGGCTTTATGTGACAAGGAAAAAGAGCTGCAACAGTGATATTCCTCTGCTTTTTAAATAATTGTATTGAAAACTTTAAAAATGGTGGTTATGAAAAAATGTGGATGGAAATTAAAGGAATTAGATGAGGAAAAAGTATTGTCTTACTGCATACTTGTTTTGTTGTTGGTGTATGAAACAAAAATTTACGCTCAGGATGGTGTAGCCGGCATTAATGAAGCAAATCAAAAAGTGAGAAGCTATTTTGATGCAGGTACTGAGTTAATGTATGCTGTAGGCGCAATACTTGGCTTGATAGGAGCAGTGAAGGTTTATCAGAAATGGAATGCAGGTGATCCCGATACCGGAAAAGTTGCAGCGGCATGGTTTGGAAGTTGTGTCTTTCTAGTGGTAGTGGCTACCGTAATCAAATCATTCTTCGGGGTATAGTAATCAATATGTTTATGAGTAATAGTGTTTATCAAATCAACAAAGGGATCAATCAGAGTATAGAATTTAAGGGGCTAAAAGCTCAGTATATCTGGTATTTGGGAGGAGGTGTTGTGGCACTGTTGATACTTTTCGCCATACTTTATATCATTGGCCTTCCATCACTTTTATGTGTTGCATTTATTGGATCTTCCGGTGGATTTCTGGTATACAAAATATATAGGATGAGTAATAAATATGGTGAATACGGCATGATGAAAGCACTGGCTAGAAAACAGATCCCAAAATGTGTCAAGGTATACAGCAGAGGAACTTTTATTAAGATATAGTTGTAAGCCGTTAAAAGCCAAAATGGAGAAAGGATGGAGAAGAGGATGGAAGATGTATTGCCGATCATGGCGGTTGAACATGACTGCATTTTATCAAGAGAGGGAGATATAACAGTAGTATTTGAAGCAGAATTGCCTGAGATTTTTACCTTATCGGATCAGGAATATGAGGTATTTCATCAGTCATGGATTAAAGCATTAAAGGTGCTACCAAAGTTTTGTGTTTTTCACAAGCAGGATTGGTTTTTAGAAAAGAAATATAAAGCTGATTTCACAAGTGATGACAGTAGTTTTTTGACAAGAAGCAGTGAACGTTTTTTTAATGAAAGACCTTTTCTGGAGCATTCCTGTTATATCATGCTAACCAAAAAGCCGCAAGGAAGGAAGAACTCAAGTTCTTTATTTTCTAGTCTTATAAGAAATAAACTGGTACCGGAGGAAACTCTGAATACACAGATGTTGCAGGACTTTATTGACTGCACCGGACAGTTTAAGAGAATACTGGATGACAGCGGTTTTGTTAAACTTACGCGTTTGAAAGACAATTCACTCAAGAGTGAAAACAGAAAAATTGGCCTTGTTGAGCGGTACTGTTTTTTGTCAGAACGTGAAGATTCATTTGTTTTTAGAGATATTAAATTTGAAGAAGGTCTTGCGATAGGTGATAAACATTGCCAGCTTTTTACTCTTGGTGACGCAGCTGATCTTCCCGGGCTATGTGGATCTAGAATCAATTTTGATCGTTATTCAACTGATAAAACTAAATTCAGTATCGGATTTGCATCAACTTTAGGGCAGCTCTTGTCATGTAATCATATTTACAACCAGTACATTTTTATTGAAAATGCACAGAAAACCATCCAAAAGCTAGAGAGTAAAAGATTAAGACTTCAGTCGTTGTCGGCTTACAGCAGGGAGAATATGATTGCCAGAGATGCAACCAATGACTTCCTGAATGAAGCGGTGTCACAACAAAGACTTCCCGTAAAGGCTCATTTTAATGTGCTGGCTTGGAGCACTGACAAAGAAGAATTGAAGGATATTAAAAACAAGGTATCATCAGCACTCGCTCAGATGGATTCAGCAGCCAAACAAGAAACGGTTGGAGCTCCACAAATTTATTGGGCTGGAATGCCGGGAAATGAAGCAGATTTTCCTATGAATGATACTTTTGACACTTTTACAGAGCAGGCAGTATGTTTTCTAAACATGGAAACAGCTTACAAGTCTTCTTTAAGTCCAACGGGTATCAGACTTGGAGACCGGCTAACTGGCAGACCTGTTCATGTGGATATCAGCGATGAACCTGTAAAAATGGGAATATGTACCAATAGGAACAAGTTTATACTTGGGCCTTCGGGAAGTGGGAAATCTTTTTTTACTAATCATATGGTGAGGAGCTATTATGAACAGGGTACACATGTTGTTCTTGTGGATGTGGGACACAGTTATAAAGGACTTTGTGATATGGTCGGGGGCTATTATTTTACTTATGATGAAAAGAATCCCATCCGTTTTAATCCTTTCTACATTTCTGAAGGTGATAATCTTGATACTGAGAAAAAGGAAAGTATTAAAACACTGCTTTTAGCACTCTGGAAAAAAGACGACGAAACCTTTAACCGGAGCGAGTATGTAGCACTTTCAAATGCGCTACAACTGTATTATGAAAAGCTGGATATTAATTCCAGTATTTTTCCCTGTTTTAATAGTTTTTATGAGTTTTTGAAAGATGATTTTGTAACGATTTTGGAAGGGGATAAAGTAAAAGAAAAAGATTTTGATGTCAACAATTTCCTCTATGTGCTTCGTCCGTATTACAAAGGAGGTGAATTTGATTATCTGCTTAATGCTACCGAGAATCTGGAACTTTTGAAAGAACGTTTTATAGTATTTGAACTGGACAATATCAAAGATCATCCTATTTTATTTCCCGTTGTGACTATCATTATTATGGAAGTATTTATAAGTAAAATGCGAAAACTAAAAGGTGTGCGCAAGATGATCCTTATTGAAGAAGCATGGAAGGCAATTGCTAGGGAAGGAATGGCCGAATATATTAAGTATTTATTTAAAACAGTTAGGAAGTTCTTTGGAGAGGCCATTGTGGTTACACAAGAAGTGGAAGATATTATTTCTTCTCCAGTAGTAAAACAGGCGATTATCAATAACAGTGATTGTAAGATTCTGCTAGATCAGAGCAAATATCAAAATAAATTTGATCAGATTCAGGAACTTCTGGGACTTACTGAGAAAGAAAAAGCACTTGTACTTTCGGTTAATAAAGCCAATGATCCCAATAAAAAGTATAAAGAAGTATTTATTTCTCTGGGCGGTATGCTATCAAAGGTTTATAGAACAGAAGTTTCTCTGGAAGAATATCTGGCTTATACTACTGAGGAAAGCGAAAAGATAAAAATGAATGCGTATGCTAAAAAGTTTGATGGAGACATCAAAAAAGGCATAGCTGCAATGGCTCAGGATATGAGAAATGGAAATTAAATGAAAGAGAAAAATGAAAGCAAAATTAATTATCTGCGTGGTCTGTCTTCTGCTTATCGGAAATCCTGCAAGACCAGTTAATAATAAAGCAGTACTGCCTATACTAGAGATCGTCAAAGCAGTTACCAAGAAAGTTATTAAAGCAATTGACCTAAAAATTCAAAAACTTCAGAATAAGACAATCTGGCTTCAAAATGCCCAGAAAAAAGTTGAAAACGTACTCTCAAAATTAAAGCTGGATGAAATTTCGGATTGGACCAAGAAACAAAAAGACCTATATCAGGACTATTATCAAGAATTGGCAAAAGTAAAATCTATTATA
The DNA here is from genome assembly GCF_903469665.1 of Flavobacterium sp. UGB4466. Taxonomy (GTDB): domain Bacteria; phylum Bacteroidota; class Bacteroidia; order Flavobacteriales; family Flavobacteriaceae; genus Flavobacterium; species Flavobacterium lipolyticum. The sequence goes on from NZ_CAGKLC010000075.1 coordinate 5,858, forward strand.
ATTTATTATCAAAGGATAAAAGACATTACAAAGAAGCAGACTAGACTGGTTGAGGAATACGAACGAGCCTGGAACCTGTTTAAGCGGGATTCTCATTTTAAGGAAAATGAAATTCAGTATATGGAACGCGTTTATTCTGGGATTCTCGAAGAGAGTGTGAAGAATATCGACCAGATCTTTTTAATCCTGGCTTCTTTTTCAACGCAGATGAGTGATTTAAAAAGATTGGAGATTATAAATAATGCTGCTGATCGAATCGATTCCAATTATGACGATTTGATACTTTTCAATCAGCAGAATGTAATACTTAGTGTTCAAAGAGCTAAAACTGAAGCAGAAGTAAGTCAGGTTAAACAATTTTACGGAATTCCGTAATAAAAGAAAATATCATGAAAAAAGTAATCGTATTGTTCTTTGCCGGGTTTCTTTTAAATCAAGGAATTCACGCACAGGCCAAGCAGAGAAAGGAATTATTGTTGCAGATCGCCGCACTTCAGATTTATATAGATTATGCTAAAAAAGGCTATTCAGCTGTTTCGAAAGGTTTGAATTTCATTGGTGATGTAAAGAAGGGAGAAGTTAATCTTCATGGGGATTATTTTACATCATTATTGAAGATTAATCCGAGGGTAAGATACTATTATAAAACAGCAGAGATTATTTCCTTGCAGTTTAAGATAATGAAAATATATAAAAGTACTTATACTAAACTTAAGACTGATGATTTATTTCAGGGAAACGAGCTCGATTATATTGAGCGTTCCTTTATAAAACTACTCGAAAGCTGCAATCATACTTTAGACGAGCTTTTGGTCCTTACTACTGATTCAGAACTCGAACTTAAAGATGACCAAAGGATAGAGCGTATTGATGAGCTGTATAAAACAATGGTTGATAATTACGAATTCTGTTTGTCTTTTAGCAATGAAGCAAAGTTATTGTCATTGTCAAAATCTTATGAACAAAAAGATGCAGAATCTACACAAAGTATTTACGGATTAAAAAATTAACGCCATGAAAAGGATATTTATTTTAGTATTTATGGTCTCTTTTGGATTTATCCCAATCAGAGTGAATGCACAGTCGGCAGAAATCCAGCAATTGATCTTAAACATTGAAAAACTCTCGCAGTTCAAAAAGATTCTAAGCGATATGAAAAAGGGATATCAACTACTTTCGGGAGGTTACAAAACAGTTAAAAATATGTCCGAAGGCAACTTTAATCTTCATAAAGTATTCTTAGATGCCCTTATGCAGGTAAGCCCAACGGTCAAAAATTACAAAAGGGTAGGAGATATCGTAAACTATCAAATACTGTTAGTAAGAGAAAGCAAAAAAGGATTAAACAGGTTTTTAAAAAGTGAAAGTTTCAGCCAACAGGAGATCAATTATTTTGAGAAAATTTATGGAAACCTTTTGAACCAGAGCTTAAGAAACCTTGATGAACTCACTATGGTAATTACAGCCGATAAGCTAAGAATGTCTGACGATGAGAGGCTTCAGGCAATTGATAATATTTATATGGAGATGCAAGATAAGCTTTTGTTTTTGAGAGATTTTAATAAATCATCAAGCATACTGGTATTGCAGAGAGCAAAGGAAAAGAAAGATGTATATGCTTCCAAAGAACTTCTGGATTTAAAAAATTAAAAAGATGAACATGTATAAATTTTTTAAAACAGCTCTTTTATTTATTGGCGTTATGATAATGCCCATTGCTGTCAGTGCCCAGGGAATCGGTGATAATATGCAGAGTATGCACTTAGTTTTAGATCAGCTTTATGATGAGATGATGCCATTGTGCAGTAATCTTTTAGCAGTGGGACAGGGTGCAGCCGGTTTTGGGACGATTTGGTATATAGCTTCCCGAGTCTGGCGCCACATTGCAAATGCAGAGCCTATTGACTTTTATCCGCTTTTCAGGCCTTTTGTTATCGGATTCTGTATTATGATCTTTCCCTTGGTATTGGGACTTATTAATGGGGTAATGAAACCCACCGTTACAGCCACAGCGGCGATGGTGACAGGATCAAATAATGCTGTTGCGGTTCTCTTAAAGGAAAAAGAAAAGGCTATAAAAGAAACCGATCCATGGAAAATGTATGTTGGTGCAACGGGAACGGGAGATAGGGACAAATGGTACAAATACACTCATGATGAAGACCCTTCTGATGAGAGCATGCTTGCAGGTATAGGAAACGACATAAAGTTTGCCATGGAAAAGGCATCTTATAATTTTAGAAATTCTGTCAAAGAATGGATGAGTGAAGTACTGAGAGTATTGTTCGAGGCAGCCGCCCTGTGTATTGACACACTTAGGACTTTTCAATTGGTAGTACTCTCAATACTTGGTCCTCTTGTATTTGGCATAGCGGTTTTTGATGGATTTCAGCATACACTTACCGTTTGGTTGGCAAGATATATCAATATTTATTTATGGTTGCCGGTTGCAAATATCTTTGGAAGCATCATAGGTAAAATTCAGGAGCTTATGTTGAAGCTGGATTTATCGCAGGTGGAATCAACGGGAGATACTTTCTTCAGCAGGACCGATATGGCATATCTCATTTTTATGATTATTGGGATCATCGGATATTTTACTGTTCCATCAGTAGCTAATTACATCGTTCATGCGGGTGGAGGCGGAGCCTTAGGGCAGAAAGTTACAGGTATACTTAGCGGCACTACTAATTCAGTTATTACAAAAACCTCGCAAGGCGCTGGTATGGTAATGGACTCAATGGGAAATGTTGCAGGTCAAATGTCACAAAGCATGTCTTCATCAGCTGGTAATACTCCGTATTTCAAAGAGAAAGGAAATTACATGAAAGATAAGCTTAAAGGAAATTCCGGTTAAACTTAAAAAAAAGAGGAGATGTTTACTAAAATGAAAAATATAGATACTGCATTTCGATATGTGAGAGCATTTACAATGCTGGTAATTACGGGATGTATTATTATATGCTGTTATACGCTTTATAAAAGCTTTGAGTCTGTCGCCCTGATGCAGGATAAGGTTTATATTCTTGCCAACGGGAAAGCACTGGAAGCATACGCATCAGACCGAAGGGATAATGTACCTGTGGAAGCAAAGGATCATGTAAAAACATTTCATAAATTTTTCTTTACACTTGATCCGGATGATAAAGTAATTAAAACCAATGTTACAAAAGCTCTGTATCTGGCTGATGACAGTGCAAAGCGAATCTATGATGATCTAAAAGAGAATGGTTTCTATTCTGGAATCATTTCGGGAAATATAAGCCAGACAATCCATATTGACAGTGTAACTATAGATATCAAAGAATATCCGTACCGCTTTCAATGCTATGCCAAACAAAGCATAATAAGAACTACCAGTATTTTAGAAAGAAGTCTTATTACCCAGGGAAGCCTTCGTAATGTATCTAGAAGCGACAACAATCCACATGGTTTTTTAATCGAGAGATGGAATACCATCGAAAACAAAGATTTGACTGTGGAAAATAGAAAATAGACAGTTATGAAATCATTAATTAAAAAGCGAGAGCAGCCATTTATTTACAGTAAGTATTACTTATCTGCACAAGATAAGTGGGTGCAAAAAATGGAATCTTTGACGGGCAAACTTTCTAAAAGAGTCCTTATTTATTTGCTGGTTTTGTTTACTGTTTTGGAGGGAGGGTATTTTCTCTATAACATTTATGCAGCGTTCTTAAAGAAAAATTCTGAAATAAATAAAAACCCGGCAAGTGTTTCAAAAATTAAAACAATCAATTTTAAAAAGTAATGTCATGGAGCAAAAAATAATATCACTCAAAGAATCTAAAAGGAGAAAAATGCTTTTAGTTCTGCCTGTTATTACTCTTCCGTTTATAACCTTATTGTTCTACATATTAGGTGGTGGAAGAATGGAGGCAGAAACGGTTAAAAGTGAAGTCAAAAAGGGATTTAATTTTAATCTTCCCATTCCTAAATTTAAAGAAGATTCATCACTTGATAAAATGAGTTACTATGACCAGGCGGCAGTAGATTCCATCAAATTGCTGGAGCAGATTAAAAAAGATCCTAATTACTCAAATCAAAAAATAGTAGAAGGATCAATAGATGATTTCACGGATAAAGACTCAGGAAAAGGACGCAGTCCATTTAATACATCCTTCTATCAAGATGCAAACGAACAGAAAGTTTATGAAAAACTTAAAGCGCTTCAAAAAGTGATCAGCAAGCCTGCTGTTCCTGATAATTATGGTCAGGATATGAGGGAGTTTGAAAATTATGGATCATCAAAAGGCGAATCAGATGCTATAAAAAACTTAGAGCAGATGATGTCACAAATGGGCGCTTCGCAGGAACCTGATCCTGAACTAAAACAACTCGGAGGTATGCTGGAGAACATTCTGGATATTCAGCATCCATCACGTGTACAGGAAAAGTTAAAGCAAGCTTCAGAGATAAAAAAAGGAAAAGTCTTTAGTGTTAATCGTAAAAAAGAAGTAGATAATACTACTTCTCTACAGCAAAATACAGAACATTCAAATCTTTTAAAATCTAACTTGTTCTATTCAATTGATGAAAATTTAGATTCTGAACAGGAGCAGAATTCTATCGAAGCAATAATCCATGAGACACAAACAATTGTTAACGGGTCAATTATTAAATTAAGATTGAAAACCGATGTATTTCTTCAAGGCACACTAATTCCAAAAAACACCTTTTTTTATGGTATTGCATCTTTAAAAGGAGAAAGACTGGAGGTTAAAATCAATAATATACAGTATCGAAATTCAATTTTCCCTGTTGAACTCTCGGTCTACGACTTGGATGGAATCGACGGAATCTATATTCCAGGAGCAATAAACAGGGACGTAGCTAAGACTTCAGCAGATCGCTCTCTTCAAACTTTAGGATTAAATGGAGTTACAGATTCCTGGGGCGCACAGGCTGCAGAGATGGGAATTGAAGCTGCAAAAAGCCTGATGAGCAAAAAAATAAAACTTATAAAAGTTGTAGTAAAGGCTGGATATCAGGTTTTGCTCTACGATGAAAAACAAAAGAATTTGAAATAATTAAATCTTGAAAAAATGAAAAATAATAATTGGATGAATTTGGTTTGCCTGCTTTTAGTGGTATTGTCAGGCTATGCACAATTAATAAATCGAGAGGTTGATTTCAATCGGGATCAGTTTAAAAACGTACAGATAGCTTATTCTAAAACAACAAGTATAGTGTTTCCTTATGCGATAAAAAGTATTGATAAGGGCAGTGAGGATATTTTAATGCAAAAAGCAAAAGGAGTAGAGAATATTTTACTGCTGAAAGCTGCAAAGCAGAATTTTATACAGACCAATATTACTGTAGTTACAGCCGATAACAGGCTATATGTCTTTGTTTTGAATTATGATGAAGTATGCCCTGATTTAAACATTAAAGCTGATAGTAGTGCAATTGTAAATAATGATATTTTGTTTTCGATCGATAATGAAAATCAAAAGAAAATTGAACAGTATTCAAAGCTTGCTTTATTTAAGAAGAAAAAAATCGACGGTTTAAAGAGTTCAAGATTTGATATTAGTCTTAGAGTGAGCGGCATATTTATTCATCAGGATGTTCTTTACTTCAGACTTGTTTTGGGTAATGCCTCAAAGATAAATTACGATATAGACCAGCTTCGTTTTTTTATTCGGGACCAGAGAAAATCTAAGCGTACTGCTTCGCAGGAAATAGAAATATTTCCACTTTTTTCAACTTCCAACTCCATAGTTATTCCAGATAAATCTGAAGTGACTTTAGTCTATGCTTTATCAAAGTTTACTATCCCTGAGAAAAAATACCTCACAATTCAACTTATTGAAAACAATGGAGGCAGACAATTAGAAATAGACATCAAGAATAATGACCTAATTGATCTTGATGTTCTTAACAGCTTTTAAAAGAATAATAACTTAAAAATAATTTATCATGAATCAGAAAAATTTAGAATTCCTAAAAGACCAGTTGAAATATACCGGATTTGGAGAAATGTTCGATCAGGATCTGAAAGAAAAGATGCTAAAAGGAGAGACAGAGTTTAAGATTATAAAAGAAGGCGTTTATGGAAAAGATGCAATGACTGCTGAATTGAATTTTAAAAAATCTGACCAAAGTGATCTGTACTTTTTTAATTCTTATCATGTGAATCTTAAAAAAGAAGAATCAAAAGAAGGATTAGAACAGACTTTTTATATTAATAACAACAGCAGTAATATTACCCTTAAAGAAGCTTATAATTTAATGGAAGGTCGTTCTGTAAATAAAGATCTTAAAACTAAGGAAGGTGAAGTGTATAATTCCTGGCTAAAAATTGACTTTAAGGAATCCGAGAGCAATGGAAGCTTTAAAATAAATCATTACCATCAAAATTACGGATATGATTTGGAAGCAAGTTTAGCAAAGCACTCTATAAAAGAACTTGAAACGCCCCAATACAAAGAAGATCTTTTAAATTCACTGAAAAAAGGTAATCTTCAGTCAGTAACTTTTGTTGTTAAAGGAGTTGAAAGTAAACAATATATTGAGGCAAACCCGCAATTTAAAACGGTTAATGTTTATGACAATAATTTACAAAGGATTAATCATCGTGAGAGCAAAGAGGAGAAACAAAAAGAAACTCAAGGTAAATCTGCTAGTAAGGACTCTAGCCAGACAAAGGAATCTGTTTCAGATGAGGTAGCTGAAGTAGAAAAAAAAAGATCTCAAAGAAAAGGTAAAGCTAAATCTTTATAAGTAGTTAGATGGAAACTTTAAAACCTTTGTCAGATTTCTTTTTAGCAATTGAGAAAGATTTCCGTATAAGTACAACACATATTGCACTTTATGCCGCTTTGCTTCAATGTAGAGTTGAGAAAGGTTTTGTAAATCCTATACAGGTCTATAGGTATGAAATAGCTCCTTTGGCAAAAATTTTATCAGCTTACACCTATCATAAATGTATTCAGGAGTTGAGTAATTATGGTTATGTAAAATATGAACGATCGTTTAAGAAAACACAAGGGAGTAAGATTTATTTTTTTGAGTGATGGATTAATATGAAAAAAAGGCCCTTAATGGGCTTTTTTTCTATAAAATAATATAGGAAAGGAAGATGACTAGGAAAGCACAGAAAGGAAAATAATGACACTAAAAGATAAATAATATGAAACCATATAGATTTGAAGATTTATTGAATATTATTGGAGAGCTACTTTTGAAAATGAATAGTATTGAAAAACTTTTGCAAGAAAATAAAGTAAATACTGTTGCTGCGGATGATGATTTGCTAACTATTTCTGAGGCAGCAAAATTATTAAAGTTATCAGTAGCCACTATTTATACCAAAGTCTGTAGAAATGAGATTCCCGCCAATAAACAGGGTAAGCGCCTCTATTTTTATCGTGGAGAATTATTAAATTGGATAAAATCAGGTCGAATTAAAACTATTGCTGAAATACAACTGGAAACTGAAGCTAAATTTAATTCAAAAAATATATGTAAATAAACAAGAAAGACATTACTTTGGATAATGTCTTTCTTGTTTTACGGTGTTTTATTTTAAACTTATCCTCGTAGAAGCTTCTCTTTTTTTCTCGTCAATTATTTTGGTATATATCTGAGTTGTTTTAACGCTTTTATGGCCAAGCATTTTAGAAACAGTAAATATATCAGTTCCAGAAAATATCTGAAGAGTAGCGTAGGTATGCCTAAAACAATGAAATGTAATATGTTTTGTAATTCCGGAGTGAGCCACCCAGACTGGTAGCACCCTATCTACATCCCATTTTTTTAAACCAGCAAATACTTTTTCATTTTCTTTTGTTCTTTCACCGAGAATCTCAAATGCCTCATTGGAGATAGGCATAGTCTGAAGCCCTTCAGTTTTCTTTTGCTTAAATCTGATATAATATCCATCATCTTCTATAAATTGTACCTCAGACCATGTAAGTTTTACTATATCTGAGTACCTGATTCCTGTCAAGGTAGAAAATATAGAAATTTTATGAACAATAGCGTTTGAACAAGGTGTACTAAATAACTTCTTAGCTTCGCTCAAGGTTAAAAAGTTTCGCTGGGATTCCTGTTCTTTGATTGAATCTATTCCAGAGTTAATGTCGGTTCTTAATTTTCCTTCTTTATAAGCCCTTTTAAGAGTAGTTTTTAGTTTATTATGATAGGAAAGAGCTGTATTTCGAGATAATGTTTTACCTGTATCTCTTCTGCTTTTGGCTTTCAAGAGATATTCCCTGTAATCATTTATTAATAGTACCGTTACATCTTTAAAGCAGATATCCTGATTTTCAGTAAATGATTCAAAGTGTGAAATTGCACTGTACCAGATCGACTTGTTGTTTCCCTCTTTTTTATCTGCCAGTTTCTTGAAATACTTTAGAAAAGAGCCTTGTGAGATTCTCTTGATCTCCAGCTGTTCTTTTTCAAAATCGGAATATATATCATCTTTGCGAAGTTCGTTCTGTCTACGAATCTGGATGAGTTCAGCCGTATGCAGGTTTTCTATATTTGAAATTTTTTGAATCTGACTTTTAGGTTTCTCAAAAAGATACAACTTTAAAAATTCACGTCGTGTAGACCTGTTTGTTTCGGTGTTCAGTACTGGGGGGTAAAAATCCAAATAAAGAGAAATTCTGCCGTCAGCGAGATTTTTTTTTCTTAGTGTTACATTAGTCTTTTTCATTGTCTGAGGCATTAAATATAATATCAATATCTTTTTTTGCGACATAATTAAACTTTCCAACCGCGTATTTAGTTATTCCATGTCTTTGAATAAGCAGATATAAAGCCGCTGGTGAGATTCGGAATTTCTGCTGAATCTGAGTTATGGTATAACATTTATCCAGTCCTGGAAACTCCTGAACAGGCCGAAGCATTGATTCCTCAAAAGGAATAGAGAAAAAGGCATCCAGATCACATCTTCGCAGAACGGTTCGGGTTCCAAACTTAGCAATATCAAGCTCGCCACGCTCAATGAGCCTGTAAATAGTCCTTCTGCTAATACCGAACAAATTACCGGCCATTTTAACATCGATGTAATCTTTGGTCTTTATGACCTCCAAATTTGGATTTTTAGCCTTTTCTGTCTCCTTGTTGCTCTGATCAATTTTAGATTGTCTAGTCCTTGATTTATAAGCCCTGGAGCTACATTTGAGAGAGCAGTAAAGTGTTTTTGTTGTGCGCGCTGTAAACTCATTTTTACAGCATTCGCAGATTCTGGTAATCTCGATTTTTGAACTCATAGAATTTGTGACTTTAAGTGTCCCACTGTGCCTATGTGTGTCTCTGTGTGCCATAATTTGGCCAAATAATAAAAAAAATTTGTACCTCGGTTTTCGAGGTACAAATGGGGTACAAATTTAATCAAAACATGGCTAAACAACCAAAAGAAAAGATAAATAAAAAACGAGTTAAAATATTGTTTATCAATACTTTAACTCGTTTGTTTGTTTTTGTTTTTTGTTATTTTGTTTCTCTATTTTCCGATGCAGAAATTCGCAAATATATTCCCTAACAATTCATCGTTGGAAACCTGACCGGTAATAAGACCAAACTGGTACAGGGCTTCACGTATGTCAAGTGCAATCAGATCGCTTGAAAGATTAGTTTCCAGACCAAATTTTACTTTCTGAATTTCATCCAGGGCTTTAAGTAGAGAATCGTAATGCCTTGTATTGGTTACGATAGTTTCATTATTACGTAGTGCTCCTGTGTTGACATAAGAAAGCAATTGCTCTTTTAATTCTTCCACTCCAATATTTTCTTTAGCTGAAATTTTTAGAAGTTTTAAGTTTAAAGTTTCAAGTTTTTGATTGATGTTCCCGATTTCATTTTCACTCAATAAATCAACCTTGTTAACCACTACTAATATAGGTTTAAGTGGGTATTTGTTTTTAACTTTTTCAATTTCTACAATATAATCAGAACCTGAAACCTGGAACCTGAAACCATCAAACAAAAAGACCACAAGCTGAGCCTGATCGATTTTTTCGAAGGTTTTTTTAATTCCGATGCTTTCTACCACATCTTTAGTCTCACGGATTCCTGCCGTATCAATAAATCTGAAACCAATTCCGCCAATCACTAACTCATCTTCGATGGTGTCGCGTGTGGTTCCCGCAATGTCAGAAACAATGGCGCGCTCTTCATTTAATAAGGCATTGAGCAGAGTAGATTTACCCACATTGGGTTCTCCTACAATAGCAACCGGAATTCCGTTTTTGATTACATTACCAACGGCAAACGAATCAATCAGACGTTTTAGAACAAATTCGATTCTATTCAGTAACTCATGAAATTGGGTACGGTCGGCAAATTCTACATCTTCTTCTGCGAAATCCAGTTCCAGCTCAATTAAAGAGGCAAAGTTTAGTAGCTCTTCACGAAGTTTGGCTATTTCATTACTGAAACCACCACGCATTTGCTGCATAGCGATTTGGTGAGACGCTTCATTATCAGATGAAATCAAATCAGCAACTGCTTCTGCCTGCGATAAATCAAGTTTTCCATTTAAAAAAGCTCTAAGGGTAAATTCCCCCGCATCAGCCATTCGACATCCTTTTCGCAACAATAACTGAATAATTTGCTGTTGGATATACGTCGAGCCATGACATGAAATTTCAATCGTATTTTCTCCTGTATAAGAGTTAGGTCCTTTAAAAACAGAAACCAATACTTCATCAAGTGTTTTCGAATCGTCCACAATATGGCCTAAATGCAAAGTATGGGTTTTCTGGAGTGTTAAGTCTTTGTTTTTTATGGATTTAAAAACCGAATTCCCAATGACAATAGCATCGGAACCTGAAATACGGATGATCGCAATAGCTCCAGCCCCGGATGGGGTAGCCAATGCAACTATAGAATCTTGATTTATCATGCTGCAAAGGTATAAAAAAAGCCATAAAGTTGCGAACTCAAAGAAGAGTTGATTAGGAGACTTCCCGTCTTTCAAATGTCAATTTTAGTAATTTTTTAAATGTTAAAATACTGATAATTATCAGTTTGATTTGTGTTTAGAATGTTTAAATTTGAGAAACAAACCTTTAATCTCAAGTAAAATGAAAAAGATACTATTTCCCACAGATTTTTCTGAAGCGGCGACAAATGCTTTTGTCCATGCCTTAGAATTTGCCAAAATTGTAAACGCCGAATTAGTTTTGTTGCACACTTTTGAGATTCCGGTTTACGATAGTCAGTTTTTTCCCGAAAATTACGCCTCGATTTACAGCTCAATCGAACTGGCAAAGTTTGAAATGTTTAAAGATGAGATTCCAAAGCTCAGAACTATTGCCGCGGAACGAAAATTAGATCACATTGTAATCAAACATCGTTTGATGGACGGTGATTTGATTTTTAATTTGAAAAATGCAGTAGAAGAAGATCATATCGATTTTGTCATAATGGGAACTTCAGGTGTTTCAGACTGGACAAAATTTTTCCTCGGATCAAATACAAGTTCTGTAATTTCGGAAGTTAAAGTACCCGTTTTGTGTATTCCCGCAGATGCAAAATTTAAAAAAATAAAAACAATTGGTTTTACAACCCGCTATCGTGAAAAAGACAAGGCTGAACTTCGAAAAGTACTGGAAATAGCTAAGAAAACAAATGCTAAAGTAAAAAGTCTATACGTTAGAGCTTCAAATACAGACGTTTCTGATGCTACAATTAAAGAATGGGATAAAGAATTTGCTCATGAAAATGTAGAGTTTTTGGTCTTGCCAAGTGATGAAGTAAAAGAGACTATTCTCGATTTTGTACTGTATAAAGATGTGGACGTTCTGACTGTTATTACACACAAAAAATCTTTCTTTGAAAGTATTTTCGAATCCAGTTTCAGTAAAAAAATAACTAAGGAGGTTTCGATACCGGTTTTGGTTATGCATGAAAGCTAAAATCAAAGACTAATTAGTGCTGGAATGTGAGTGTAAAAGCTATATTTGTGTTTCATTAATTTATAAGAATGGAAGCCTATCACAATAAAGTTGAATACTATACAGCACTCTTTAATAAAATCAACAAAAAATACAACAGCATCAGTATACTGCGTCTTTTAAGCGTATTTCTGTGTTTGTTTTTATTGTTTTACTACATAAAAACGAATGAAATACTTTACGTAGCTTTTGCTTTTCTATCTTTTGTTGGTTTTCTTTTTTTAATGCGTATTCATTCGCATTTATCTTTTAAGAGAGAACACACTAAGGCAATTCTAAAACTAAATAAGAATGAAATTGCCTATTTGAAAAGAGAAAAAATCCCTTTTGAGAACGGAATCGAATTCAATGATTTCAGTCATCCGTATGCTTACGATCTGGATATTTTTGGAGAGCATTCGTTATTTCAAAATCTAAACAGAACGGCTACTTATATCGGAAAAAAAACACTGGCAAATCAATTACTGAATTTGTCTTGTAATCAAACTATTCTTGAAAATCAGGAAGCAATCGAGGAATTGAAAACTAAAATGGATTGGCGTCAGGATTTTTTGGCCTTGGCAATGATTAGTTATGATACAAAGAATTCTTATGATGCTTTAATTTATTGGAAATCATTTCAAAATAATAAACTACCTAAAGTTTTAATTGCGCTATCTGTTATTCTTCCAGTCTTGTTTTTTGGCTTCTTGGCAGCCTATTTTGTTACTTCAAAAACAATTTTATTATCGTATCTGACCTATGTTTTTATTGCCAATATGATTGTTTTGGGAAATTCTTTTAAGCGGATTCAGTCAGAGATTGCGAAGGCTGATAATGTGGATAAAATTATTAAGCAATATAGTTTACTGGTTCAGAAAATTGAGACAGAAACTTTTCAGTCAAAAAGATTGATTGATTTACAGCAGGAGCTTATTTTTAAGAATGCAACGGCGAGTAAACATTTAAAAGATCTTTCGGAACTGTTTTCCAGGATGGATACGATCAACAATTTTGTAACGGCAATGGTTTTTAACGGCATGTTTTTATTCAATTTACATGTTTTAAAAGCGCTTTTGAAATGGAAAGAAAACTATTCTGAAAAATTGGAGCAATGGATTAATATTGTTGGCGAGTTTGAAGCACTGAACAGTTTAGCTAACTTATCGTATAATAATCCTGATTTTGTGTTTCCTGAAATCAATTCCGACTATAAAATTGGATTTTCAAATTTGAGTCATCCTTTGTTAAATTCGGTAACAAGGGTAGGGAATGACACTCACTTTTATCCTGAATCTTTCATGATTTTAACAGGTTCTAATATGTCGGGTAAAAGCACATTTTTAAGAAGTTTAGGAATCAATATGGTGCTCGGAGGAATTGGCTCAGTAGTTTGTGCTTCAAATGCTAACATACATCCACTTCCTGTTTTGGTTTCAATGCGACTGTCCGATTCGTTAGCTGATAGTGAATCGTACTTTTTTGCTGAAATTAAACGTTTGAAGCAAATTATGGACGCTCTGGAAGAACGCCCTGCTTTTGTTTTATTAGATGAAATTTTGAGAGGGACAAACTCCGATGATAAACGAAACGGAACAATCGAAGTCGTTAAAAAGGTAATCGCTAAGAATGCAATTGGTGCGATTGCTACACACGATATCGAGGTGTGTCTGACAACAAATGAATATCCTCAGGTTTTAACCAATCAGTGTTTTGAAGTAGAAATTAAAGACAATGAACTCCATTTTGATTACAAGCTGCGCAATGGAATTTGTAAAAATAAGAGTGCAACTTTCCTAATGAAGAAAATGGGAGTAATATGATAGATTATTAGATTATTCGATTTCTGGATCTTTAGATTACATACAGAGTTTATACTTTTACTCAAAATCCAATAATCCAGCAATCCAATAATCTAATAATCTAATAATCTATAATTTATTTCTGTACTTCTTTGATTGTATTTACAAAAGCTTCAACTGGCTGAGCTCCCGAGATCGCATATTTTCGATCAAAAACAAAAAACGGAACTCCTTGTATGCCCATATTCTGCGCCTGAATAAGATCAGTGTGTACATCACTGATATAAAGTTTTTCATTTTCAACTGCTTCTTTGACTTCATCCGCATTTAAACCTGCTTTCACACCAAGTTCAATCAAAGTTTCGGGATCATTTAAGTCTCTTCCTTCTGTAAAATAAGCTCTAAAGAAAATTTCCTCCATTTCATCGGCAAGATTTTTGGTCTTAGCCAACTGAATAATGCGATGTGCCGACAATGAATTTGAAACTATCGCTTTATCAAAATGATAGTCTAAACCAACGCTTTTAGCGTGTTCTACGACACCTTTGTGCATTTCGATGGATTGTTCAACAGAGATTCCTTTTCGTTCAGCAAGAAAGGTGTAAACGTCTTTATCTGTTTGTGCTTCAATAGTAGGATCAAGCTGGAAACTTTTCCATTCAATTTCAAACTCGTCATTAGGAAATTCAGCTAAAGCTGTTTCCAATTGTCTTTTTCCGATATAACAAAACGGACACATGATGTCCGACCAAATTTCTATTTTCATTTTGTAAAGTTAAAAAAATGTTTCAGATTTCAGGCTTTGGTTTATTACGAATTTAACCGCAAAGTTCGCTAAAGGATTACGCCAAGCTCACGAAGCTTTGCGCTCTTTGTATTTGTGAGTATAAATTAAATCAAAAAAAAACTTTGCGTTCTTTGCGGTAAAATCAGCTCAAACCATAATTATATTTCAACTTGTAACCTGAAACCTGAAACGAAAAATCTCAAAAATAAAAAACCGCAACTCTTTTTGGGAATTGCGGTTTCTAGGTATAAAAAATGGTTGGTTAATAGCGATGTTGTATTTTTTTTACAATGATATGTCTTTAATTTGAAACTAAAAAAGATCTCTGTAACAAAAAGAAGTTTTGATGTTAACTATTTAACATTACTGGCATTACTAACATCGTAACCGTTTCTCCTTCTTCTAAACCGTCTACCGGAGTTAGGATACCTGCTCTGTTAGGTAATGACATTTCTAACATAATCATATCGGATTGTAAGTTAGTCAGCATTTCAGTTAAAAAACGTGAGTTGAAACCAATTTGAAGATCATCTCCCTGATAATCACAAGTTAGTCTTTCCTCTGCTTTGTTAGAGTAATCGATGTCTTCTGCAGAAACGTTTAATTCAGCTCCGGCAATTTTTAATCGAATTTGATGTGTCGTTTTGTTAGAGAAAATGGCCACACGTTTCACCGAGCTTAAAAACAAAGAACGGTCAATCATTAATTTGTTTGGATTTTCTTTTGGAATTACCGCTTCATAGTTAGGGTATTTTCCGTCAATCAAACGACAGGTTAAAATATAATTGTCAAATGAGAAAGTCGCATTTGAATCGTTGTATTCAATTTTTACTTCAGCATCAGAAGTTCCTAAGATACTTTTTAAAATATTCAAAGGTTTTTTAGGCATGATAAAATCGGCTACCTGAGATGCTTTTACATCTGTACGGGCATATTTTACTAACTTATGAGCATCTGTTGCTACGAAAGTTAATCCTTCTGGTGAGAATTGGAAGAAAACTCCAGACATTACCGGACGTAAATCATCATTTCCGGCTGCGAAAATAGTTTTACTTACAGCAGTTGCCAAAACATCAGCAGGAACTAGCGTTACAGATGGCTCTTCAAGACTTACCGATTTTGGAAATTCTTCTCCTGCAGCGTATGCTAAAGCATATTTTCCTGAGTTTGAACTAATTTCAACGGTATTGTTTTCTTCAACAGTAAAAGTCAAAGGCTGCTCCGGGAACGTTTTTAAAATTTCAAGCAAAAGTTTAGCCGGTACAGCAACACTTCCTTTACTTGTAGAATCGATTGACAACGTAGCAGACATGGTAGTTTCAAGATCTGAAGCCGAAACGGTCAGTTCGCTGTTGTTTAGTTCAAATAAAAAGTTGTCTAAAATGGGCAACGTATTGTTACTGTTAATTACACTACCTAAAACTTGTAATTGTTTTAATAAGTACGAACTCGATACTATAAATTTCATCTCTATTGTTTTATTTTTTTGCTCTTTTCTTTAGTCTTTTCTCAACTAAGATAGGTTTTACAAATATATCGTAAACAATCTTAATTTGTGCATTTTTTTTATTAACATCTAGTTACTGTATTTTCTTTTTCGGATGTAGGTAAATGCCAGTCCGAAAATCAATAAAATTAGAATTGGAAGTCCGATAGTTATGAATTGCGTGAGCGTATAATTTTCATAAACTTTCTCTTTGTCTAATAATGGCAGACTGACATCTTTACTTCTAATGTTAATAAGTCCTGTATCATCCAGTAAATAATTAATACAGTTCATCATAAAATCTTTGTTGTCATACAGATTTCCGGTACGCTGATCGTAGCCTAATTCAACCGGCATCATATTTTTGTCGAGTTGATTTCTGGCCAGATCACCATCGGCTATTACGATCATTTTGTTTGGTTTTCCTTTTGCTAAAAACGAGTCTTCTTTGAAAGGTAAAACACGATTTTCAAAAGCGGAGTGGAAGGATCCTTCTAATAAAACCGAAAGCGAAATGTTTCCTTTGTTTGCATAATCCTGCGAAGTCGTTTTTTCGGTAACACTATTTAAAGTAATAGGAGCCGGAGTTCCGATTGCTTTTGAATAAGGAGACGATTGTAGTAAAACTGTTTTTTTGATTCCGTTTTTTAATGTATCAATCGGACTGGCGAAATCAAATTTGATTCCCCCCAGATTTTTAACGATCGGATGTTGACTGCCTGGCTGCACCAGAGGAGCATACTTCCATATAAAATCCTGGTATTGTGTAGCGCTTCCTTGTTCGCCTGTAGCCAGTTTAAGCGGACTTCCTTGTTCGTCCTTGATCAGATCAGGATTGATTCGGATTCCGTATTTAAAAAACATATCGTTAAGATTCAGATCTCTGGGATAAGCCAGAGTCGCTCCCGCCTGGTTGTACAAGCTGTCCATATCAGCGGCAACCTGATCAATTAACCATAAAGTTTTGCCTCCATTCATGATGAATTGGTCTAAAACCTGTTTTTCCTCATCCGTGAAAGTTTCGGTTGGCTTTGAGATAATGGCTAAGTCATACTTTTTTAAGGCCGCTAAAGTTCCTGTTGGGTTTTGTCTCACAGAATCTAATGTAAACGGACCGATATAATAGCTTTCGCGAATTTGCTGGAGCATTTTGGCAATGTGAATTTCGTTCAGTTCTCCATTTCCTTTTATGATGGCTACCTTTTTTTGTCTGTCTTTACTAATTTTATTGATCGCATCTGCAATCGAATATTCTAAATGCTGAATCGATCCGATTACTTTTTGCGTTGTTGAAGCTCCCATGATGTTTTTCAACAATGGGATATTGACTTCTTTGTTATTGTAAACTGCAACAGCCCACGGAAAAACCATAGCCTGCGATTGTTTTCCTTTATCGTCAACCGTAATGTTTATAGGGGTAAGACCTTTTTGATACAGCGATTTAATAACGTCCATGCTTTCGTCTTCGTTTTCCAGAGGATTAACGAATTCAAAAACAATATTACTGTTGTAGGCTTGAAATTCTTCCAATAACTGACGCGTCTCTTGCTGAAGACGTCTGAAGTCTGCCGGAAGTTCGCCCTGCATATAAATTTTAATCGATAGCGGATTCTTTACCTGTTTTACGATTTGTAAAGAAGTTTCAGATAAAGTATAACGTTTGTCTTTGGTTAAATCGAATCGGTGAAAGAATAAGCTTCCCAATACATTTAAAGCGATTAAAACAAAAACGGTGATGCCTAATGTCTTAACATTATGTTGAGTAGATAACTTCATTACGCTTTAAAAGATTTTAATTGATAAACAGTAAACGAGAGGAACAATGCGGTGATGCTTAAAAAATAAATCACATCACGAGTATCGATTACACCGCGGCTCATACTTTTAAAATGGTCCTGCATTCCAAATACTGAAACAATAGCAGAAGATCCGGGAATCAGTGATGCGAGTCCTTCAAAACCAAAATAAAGAAGAAAACACAGAAAAACAGCTATGATAAAAGCAACGATCTGATTTTCGGACAGGGTAGAAGTAAAGATTCCGATTGCCGAATAAGCAGCAATTAAAAATAATAGTCCAAAATAAGAACCGATAGTACTTCCCATGTCAATATTTCCTTCGGGAGCACCTAAACTTGAAATGACTTTCACGTAAATAAGTGTTGGAACGATGGCCAAAACGATTAATAAGAAAGAGCCCAGAAATTTTCCGTTTACAATTTCCCAGATCGATAAAGGCTTGGTTAATAATAATTCCAGTGTCCCTTGTTTTTTTTCATCAGAAAAACTTCTCATGGTAACGGCCGGAATCAGAAAAATCAGAATCCACGGAGCCAGGGTGAAGAATGGCGTTAAATCAGCATAACCCGTATTTAAAATGTTGTAGTCGCCTTCAAATACCCATAAAAATAGTCCGTTGCTAATTAAGAAAATGGCAATGACTAAATAGCCTATAGGAGAACCAAAAAAGGATTTTATTTCTCTTAAAATGATTGATTTCATGTATAACGTTTATTCGTTTATTTGTTTAATCGTTGGTTTGTTTTTGGTGCTTGAAATATCTTAATTATTTTTCGTGTGAGATTCTTAAAATTTTTGAATTTCGAGCATCAATTATAATTAAAAAAGCACCTCCTTTAGAATTTTTAGGCAAAGTTCCAGTGATAAACCAGTAGTATTTATCTAAAAAGTATATTTCATAAGGTCTTTTTTCAATTATATTTTGTTTTCCATAAATACTAAATAAAACTGATTCTGCGATTTTAACTGCAGTATTTTTGTCTTTCAAAAGTATCCTTTCATTATCAACATAGTTTTCTCGTGTTTCTTCGGATAATGTTATTTCTAACTCTTTTTGTGCATATTCTTTTCCTAGAAGTAGGCGTTTATTTTGCGAATAAGCGTTAAAAGAAAATATTAAAAGTAATAAGAAAAAATATTTCATAATTAGATTTGTTTTAAGTCGCTTTCCTTTGCGAACTTTGTGTTTTGCCAAAGCTTTTAAGCACGATCTTTGCGTTCTTTGCGGTTAAACAGTTCCAATTTTCAAATCCAGTATGGAACCTGAAACTTGAAACCTGAAACTATTTTTTATTTAGTTCAGACTCACCAGCTTATCCACACTCCAGGCTTCGGGTTTGGCATTAAACAATTGCTTTGTAAAACTCCAAACCGTATTAAAGAGTTCAGATTGTCTGTAATTTTCTAAATCTTCTTCAGTTTCCCAGTAGCTGTAAGTGAAAAATATGCATTTATTATTTTTATCC
>NZ_CAGKLC010000076.1 GCF_903469665.1 Flavobacterium sp. UGB4466
CTTAATAGACCGTGCTATAACATCAATTGAATAACATAATACCATTGATAATTGAATTACATTATTTACGCTCTACTATCTTTCATAAAAACATTATCTTATTAAAAAAACACAAGTGCTTCTTTTTTGTCAAAGTTTTATTCAAAAGAATTGTGTTTTAGCAAGTAATTGTTTAAAGTTGCACAATATTTAAGCTAAAGAAAATCCTTAATAAACTATTCCTAAAAATTGAACGAACTGCAAAAATTGAAATTTGACTTAAAACTTAAAAATCATGTTTGGTTTTGGAGCTGCTATTTTACCTTAAATTTTTTAAGATGGGGAGCCTACTTTAATGACTACTCCTATTCGTTCAAGTCAAACTTGATAGAATTCTCTTTACACATTCCATTAGTCTATTTTAATTTATTTGTACTAGTTCCTCGTTTGGTGCTAAAACAAAAGTACATTCAGTACACCTTTATGATGGTGGCTAGCCTATTGGGGGTCTACTTAATAAAAACCGGTCTTACCTATTATCTTATATCCGAAAATATCTGGCCGGAAGCGAACCGTGAATACCACACTTTCGACATTAACCACGTACTGGCAGTCTGCATTGGAGAATTGTACGTTGTTGCCATGGCGTCTTCCGTTTACCTTACCTTAACCTGGTTGCGAGAACGTGAAAGAAACCGATCATTAAGAGAAAATCAGTTTAAGATCAAACTAAAATATCTGGAAAATCAAATTCAGCCTCATTTCTTTTTTAATACGCTGAATAACTTGTATGCTTTGTCGCTTGAATCTTCAGATAAAGTACCGGATGTAATCTTAAAACTGTCTAATTTGATGGAGTATGTTTTATACGATGTCAAAGGAACCAAATCTGTTCCCTTAATCAAAGAAATTGATTACATACAAAATTATATCGAAATCGAGAAGTTACGTTTTGAAAATGTAGAAGTTACGATCAATCTGGAATCCAATATCGAGGATATTGTAGTACCTCCGCTGATCTTTATTTCATTGGTAGAAAATGCCTTTAAACATGGCGGAGTCAATAACAACAATATAAAAATCAAAATCAATTGTAAAGTTATCGACAATAAAATGTTAGACTTTGAAATCTTAAATAATTTTGTAATTTCACAAAATCTTAACTCGAAAGGTGGTATTGGCCTGGCGAATACCAAAAAAAGATTAAAACTGATTTACAAGAACGATTTTAGTCTAAAAAACACAATCAAATTAAATTACTATATAATCCGTTTGCAAATACCTCTTAATAATGAAAATTAAATGTGTGTTGGTTGATGATGAGCCTTTAGCAATCAAAGTCCTGCAAAATTATTTTACCAATTTTACAGATTTTGAAGTAATCGGTACATTTAATAATTCTTTGGAAGCGCTTGATTTTATAAACAGTACCACTGTCGATGCTGTATTCTTAGACATTAACATGCCTATGATGACAGGATTCGAACTTATTAGCTTAATCGAAAACAAAACCAAAGTTATCATCACAACGGCTTTTAGAGAATTTGCCGCCGAAAGTTACGATCTGGATGTTCTGGATTATTTAGTAAAACCTATCCCGCTTCCAAGATTTATAAAATGCATTAATAAAATCACCACCGAATACAATTTAAAAAACAATATTAAAGTCGAAACCGTAAAAGGAGACTCTCATATTTTTATTAAAGTCGATAAAAAAATGATGAAAATTAATATTGAAGAAATTCTTTTTGTTGAAGGCATGAAAGAATACATAAAAGTGGTGACTTCTGACAAAACCTATATTACACATAAATCGTTAACTTCTTTATCTGAAGAATTACCGGCTGACCGATTCCTGCGCATTCACAAATCATACGTAATCGCACTCAACAAAGTAAAATCTATAGAAGGTAATCGTATTCAAATACAATCCTACACCATTCCTATTGGAAGAAATTACAGCAAAGAAGTAAAAAACAAAATTCTGGAATAAATTCAGCTTCCTAAATCGTTTTTGTAACTCAGTAAAAACTAACACATTGTTGAAAAAATAATGTCGTTGGTTTAAATTTAACATTATTTGTAGCTTTTTATTTTTTTTTGATACACTTAACAAATATATTTACGGTCTTCAAAAAACAATAAAATAAAAAATTAACCTCTTAAATTATGAGTTCAGAAAATGTTCAAACCAAATGGGGACAGTTTATCTCGTTGATAATTGTTTTCTTCTTTTGGGGTTTTGTTGGTTCTGCCAATGACATCCTGATTCCTGTTTTCAAGAAAGTATTCACCTTATCGCAAGTACAATCACAATTAGTAGCCTGGGCCTTTTATGCGGCATACTTCGTAGGTTCCTTGATTTTCTTTTTGGTGTCCTTAAAATTAGATGTTTTACAAAAATTTGGATACAAAAAAACACTTTCTGCCGGTTTACTCCTATCTGCCGTTGGATCATTTTTATTCATTCCCGCTGCAACAATGGAAAGCTTCCCTTTCTTTTTAACCGCTTTATTTACAGTTGGATTAGGATTCTCTATCCAGCAAATTGTTGCCAATCCTCTTGCCATTAAAATGGGAAGCCCTGCAACAGGTGCACACCGTTTGACTTTAGCAGGTGGAATTAACTCTTTCGGAACTACAATTGGCGCTATCTTACTGGGAATCGCTTTATTCGGAATGGGAGACAACAAAAAAACAGCTCTTTCTTTAGAGGACATTAAACTGCCTTTTATTATTCTTGGACTTGCTTTTATCATAGTAGCCGTTTTCATGAACTTCTCCAAAATTGAAGATCCTGCAAAAGAGGACGAAGAAGAGATTAAAGTAGCTCATGAAAAATTCAACATACTAGACTACCCACAGCTTTATTTAGGAATGTTAGGGATTTTTATCTACGTAGGTACAGAGGTAACCATCATCAGTAACTTACCTGCCTTATTGCATACACATGAATTTGGAAACATCCTGGAAGATGCTATTGCCCCATTTATTGCCTTATACTGGGGAAGTTTAATGATTGGCCGCTGGAATGGCGGGGTTAACGTTTTCAACACTTCAAACTTAGTAAATACAGCGCTTAAATTTATTGTTCCTGCATTGGCATTTGGAGTAATCATTGGCGCTAACCTTTTTGCCGCGCACGATGTTTCTTCTTTTTACATTTACCCAATCTGGATCTTACTATTTATAGCAGTAAGTTTTGTTGGAGGTAAAAATGCAGGTAAAACCTTAATGCTTTTCGGAATTTCTGGTGTGTTGATGATGTTTGCCGGATTGGTTTACCCGGATCCGCAAATTGCTAAATTCTTCTTTATTTCCGGAGGTTTATTCTTATCTATCATGTGGCCGTCTATCTTTGATTTAGCAATTGCCGGCTTAGGTAAAAACACTGGAAAAGCTTCTTCATTCTTAATCATGATGATTCTTGGAGGAGGAATTATCCCTTTAATTCAAGGAAGCATCTGTGATATCGACCTTACAAGTCCAAACGGAATTTTTGGAATCACATGGACACACTTCTCCTATATCGTTCCTCTTTTAGGTTTTGCTTATTTAGGGTTTTATGGTTTCTATTGCCCTAAAATCTTAAAAAGACAAGGGATCAACCACGTTGAAGGCGGAGGCGGAGGTCACTAAACCGAATAAAATTTTAAATTCCAAATCTCAAATTCCAAATTCCAAACGCTCACTAAAGGTTTGGGATTTGGAATTTGAGATTTTTTTTAGTACTACTTTCCTATACTCACAACAAACGAGACAGGCTACAAAAATCTGTCGGTTTTATATATACAACATAAAAAAACGCCATCTTTCTATTGAAAAATGGCGTTTTTAAGTTTTTATTAGCTAAGGACTACTTGTTTCCTTTCTCGAAATCAGCTACAAACTGAGCCAATCCAATATCTGTTAATGGGTGTTTCAACAATCCATAAATTGCAGAAAGAGGCCCTGTCATAACATCAGCACCAATCTTAGCACAATTTACAATGTGCATCGTGTGACGCACAGAGGCTGCTAAAATTTGCGTTTCGTAACCGTAGTTGTCATATACCAATCTAATCTCTTCGATTAAATTCAATCCGTCAGTTGAAACATCATCTAAACGACCCACAAACGGAGATACATAAGTTGCTCCCGCTTTTGCAGCCAAAATAGCCTGCCCTACTGAAAACACAAGAGTTACATTCGTTTTAATGCCTTTATCAGAAAAATATTTTGCCGCCATAACACCTTCTTTCGTCATAGGCAATTTTACCACGATTTGGTCATGTAATTCAGCCAGCTCCTCACCTTCCTTAACCATACCGTCAAAATCCAGCGCATTTACTTCAGCACTTACATCTCCTTCAACCAAATTACAGATGTCAACATAGTGCTTCAAAATGTTGTTTTTTCCGGTAATTCCTTCTTTAGCCATCAATGATGGGTTAGTGGTTACACCATCCAAAACTCCTAAAGCCTGCGCTTCTTTAATCTGAGCTAAATTAGCCGTGTCAATAAAAAATTTCATAATCTATTTATATTTAATTGTGTGTTTAAAAATTTCGTGCAAAATTACAACTTATAATGATTCATCAGCATTTTTTCATAAACTTTATCCGGTAATGCACGTTTTAAAACAATAGAGAACTTCTGCATAAAAGCCCCTACTTTATAATGCACTTTTGGTTTTTCCTTTTGGATGATTTTATAAACAGCTTCAGCCATTTCATTCGGATTCCCCCCTGCATCAACATGTTCGTTCATCGTTGCCAGAATATCGCCATACACTTTTTCGTAAGCCGAACCTTTAACCACCGGTGCATGATAACGACCTGCTGCAATATTTGTGGCAAAATCACCCGGAGCCACATTCGTAATTTCAATTCCAAACGACTTCACTTCCATTCGCAAAGCCTCGGTAATTAATTCTAAAGCCCCTTTGGAAGCCGAATACACACTGCGATACGGCAATCCCATATAACCTGCAATCGAAGTAATATTGATAATCAAACCCGATTTTTGCTCTCGCATTTGAGGCAAAACCGCCTTCATCACTTCAATTGGTCCGAAAAAATTGGTTTCAAAATTATTCTTGATTTCCTCCGTCGGAATCTCCTCTAAGGGTCCGGTAATTCCAACCCCGGCATTATTAATGACAACATCCAGCCTTCCGGAAGCTGCAATAACCTGAGCTACTGCCGACTGTATAGAATTTGCATTACGAACGTCCAAAGCAACCAAAGGAAAAACAGAATGCTGTACCTTTTCAGGATTTCGGCTCGTTCCGTATACCACGAAACCTTTTTGATGTAAATACTCTCCAATTGACTTTCCAATTCCTGAAGATCCGCCGGTAATTAAAACAACTTTACTCATTATTTAAGTTTTGAGTTATGAGTTATGGGTTATGTGGAGAAATTTTTAATTTCCAACACTTAACTTTAACTTTCAAAAGGGTCAAAAATAAAAAAATCCTCCATAAGGAAGACTACTTTTAAATTAATTCTAAAAAAAAATCCCGAAAGATCGGGAACTAAAAAAAAAAAAAAATGGCAAGCGACCTACATCGCACCGCTCAACCACGTACCCTTGCTATGTTCCCATCCTGGGGGAGTCTGCAGGAGCTGGTCGTGTAGGACTTGCCGGTGCAAATATACAATCTTTTTATATTTTTGCAAGACCTTTGTTGCTATAAAAATATCATCGTATATTGGCTTATTCAAATTTTAAACTATGAAAAATTATAACTTCCTAACTGTCATTTTATTAGGAATCACATTAATTGGATGTGGAGATACAAAAAAAGGTGAAAATTCTTTGTTTACTATCGATGATTCGGCTTTTCCGGCCCATTTTTTACCTCAGGAAGCCATTTCGATCGGTGTTTTAAACCCAAATTCGAAAGAAATCGACAGCATTGCCTACTTTGTAAACGATAAAAAAGTGGGAAGCACTAAAGGTGCGGAAAAATTCAAATTTGAATTAAAAGAACAAAGATTAGGGTATCAGTACCTAAAAGCTACCGTTTATTTTGGTTCAGATTCCTCAGATGCCACTAAACGTGTGGAGCTGGTTTCTGATATCGAACCTAAACTATTAAAGTATAAAATAATCAACACCTATCCGCACGACAAACAAGCTTTTACTGAAGGATTAGAGTTCTATAAAGACACTTTATACGAAAGCACCGGTCAGGAAGGAGCTTCTTACTTAAGAAAATACGATTATAAAACTGGAAAAGTTTTCAAACAAATTGACTTAGACAAAAAATACTTTGGTGAAGGTATTACGTTCATCAACGGCAAATTATTTCAGCTGACCTGGCAAAACAAAACAGGTTTTATCTACAATGCCAACACTTTAAAACTGGAAAAAACCTTTGCTTACGAGAAAGATATCGAAGGCTGGGGAATGACGAATGACGGGAAATACATTTATCAAACAGACAAAACAGAGAAAATCTGGAAAATGGATCCTGCCACGCAAAAAATGATAGATTACATCAACGTATACTCGGGAACTTCAAAAATTAAAGCCATTAATGAATTGGAGTGGATTAACGGAAAAATCTATACCAACGTGTGGTTTAAGGACGCTATTGCTGTCGTAAACCCTGTTTCCGGAGCTGTTGAAGGAATTCTGGACATGTCAGGATTACGCAAATTGATGACTGACGTAACTAAAGATGACGTTTTAAACGGAATTGCTTACAACCCCAAAACTAAAACTATTTTTGTTACCGGTAAAAACTGGACCAAAATGTTCGAAATAACCGTTTCTGAATAAGACAATAAGAACAAATTTTTAAACACAGATTTCACGAATTTCACTAATCTATTGTGTGATAATTGTGAAATTTGTGCTTTTTACTTTATACCTCAAAATAATGACAACTCTTATAACAAACATAAAAGAATTACTTCAGGTCCGCGAAACTTCAGTCACTAAAGTTTCCGGAGCAGAAATGGCCATACTTCCAACACTGAAAAATGCCTATTTAATTCTAAAAGACGATCTTATTCAGGATTACGGTCTGATGGAAAATCTTCCTGAAACCAATGCTGATCTGACAATCGATGCCACAGGACGAGTTATACTGCCTACGTGGTGCGACAGCCACACCCACATTGTATATGCAGGTAATCGCGAACAGGAATTTGTAGACCGTATAAACGGATTTTCGTATGAAGAAATTGCGAATCGTGGCGGTGGCATTCTAAACTCGGCTAAAAAACTCAATGAAACTACTGAAGAGGAAATCTACGAGCAATCGAAACTTCGTTTAGAAGAAGTCATGCATTTGGGAACCGGAGCGGTAGAAATTAAATCAGGTTACGGACTAACTATCGAAGGCGAACTCAAAATGCTTCGCGTAATTCAAAAATTAGCTCAGAATTATCCGATTGCCATAAAAGCCACTTTTCTGGGAGCACATGCCTTCCCTTTGCATTACAAAGAAAACAAAGCAGGTTACATTGATGAAATCATCACCAAAATGCTGCCTGAGATTGCCCAAAACAAACTGGCCGATTACGTAGATGCCTTTTGTGAGACTGGTTACTTTTCAGTTGAAGAAACAGAAAAAATCATGGAAGCCGGAATACAATTTGGACTAAAACCTAAAATTCATGTGAACCAATTCAATTCTATTGGCGGAATACAGGCTGGAATCAAATACAACGCCCTTTCAGTGGATCATCTTGAAATTATGAACCCGGAAGACATTGAGGCTTTAAAAAACACCGAAACGATGCCTGTTGCTTTACCGTCCTGTTCTTATTTTTTAAGCATTCCTTACACCCCGGCTCGTGAAATGATAAAAGCAGGTCTGCCAATTGCCCTGGCTACAGATTTCAACCCAGGTTCTACTCCATCCGGAAACATGAATTTTGTCGTTGCAACGGCTTGTATTAAAATGAAAATGACTCCTGAAGAAGCTATAAATGCCGCTACTATAAATGGCGCCTACGCAATGGGAATTTCAGAAACACACGGAAGTATCACCAGAGGAAAAAAAGCCAATCTGATCCTTACAAAACCCGTTTCCTCTTACTATCAAATTCCTTACGCTTTTGGAAGCAATCTTATCGAAAGTGTTTTTCTTGAAGGAAAAATTCTAAAACAGTAAAATAATCGCTAGAAGAAAATTGTTTTAACACATAGAAACATAAGCTCTGTACTGGTACAAAAAAGGCGCTCCACTTTAAATAAGCCACATAACACTATGTA
The DNA here is from genome assembly GCF_903469665.1 of Flavobacterium sp. UGB4466. Lineage (GTDB taxonomy): Bacteria > Bacteroidota > Bacteroidia > Flavobacteriales > Flavobacteriaceae > Flavobacterium > Flavobacterium lipolyticum. Next base: position 8,194 of record NZ_CAGKLC010000076.1, read on the forward strand.
AACGAAACGTGCCTCTCCAACCTTCTTTTAGAGCTGTAAAAATCTATGTTTCTATGTGCTAAAATTAAATTTTATCCGAGTTTACCCAACGCGTTAAAGCATAAAAAAAGGTCTGTGAAAAATCACAGACCTTTTTTACTTTTAGTGGTATTTGTCCTAAACGGCGTATTATCTTAAAGTGAAACTAGTTTTAGAAACTAATTCGTCATTGTCAAAAACGTTAATAAAGTAAGTTCCTTTTTCGAAATCTTTACCAATTAAATCTTCTGAAACGTTTACTGTTTTATTTTCATATTTCACAGTAGTTTTAAAGCTATACGTTAAAGTATTATCTCCAAAGCTTTCTGTTTTCTTTTCTCCTAAAACATTGTTTTTAGAATCAATAACCTGAACATAGTACGTTTTATCTCCTGATTTAGCGATTTGATTTTCAGCAATTGTAAAGCTTACTTTCAATACATCAGCACGGCTTGCTTTATCAGTTTCAATTTGCTTACCAGAGCTTCTTACTTTATAAGCAATTGTTTTAGTATTTAAGACTGATAATTTAGCTCCTTTTTCAACTGTTTTAGCCAATTCTTCGTTTTGACCAACCAAAACTTCATTGTATTTCTTAGACTCTCCTAACACTACAATTGTACTGTCTCTTTGAACTGTTAAAACACCATTTTGTTTTTTCAACTCATCGTTTTCAGCAACTAAAGTTTTCATTTTACCTTGCATTGCCTGAACTTGTGATCTGTACTTAGAAACATCTCCTTTAGATTTATTTAAATCATCCATAAGAGCGACTACTTTATCTCTTTCCTGAATTAACTCATCAGACATTGAAGTATTTTCAGCAATCGCAGCATCATAAGTTGCTTTTAATTCCTGTAAATCTTTCATAACAGATTCTTTTTCTGTCATCGTCGTTGTAAGTTCAGTTTTAACTACATCTGTATCAGATGATAATTTAAAAATATACACTAAGCTACCAATCAGTAGGACTGCTAAAACTGCGATTACCGCTTTTAGACTTGAGTTGTTGTTCTTTGGGTTTTCCATATTTAAAAAATTTTCTTTAAAACAAATTTAAGAATTAATATAAGGTAATAACGTAAGTTGCCACAATTATATTATTTTTGGAAAATATTTTTTTTTCATGGAGAAACTAATTCCTTTTACTGTTAACGATTTGGCAAAAATCACCAATCATCGAAGTGGTGAAATAAAATTTGGAGAAAAAATGGTCATCATACCCAAAGGGGCTGACAAGATCAATTTTCTAAAAGGAAGTGAGGCCAAATATGTGCTTTTTGGGATACCTGAAGATATTGGGGTACGCGCCAATTATGGCAGACCCGGAGCAGCATCGGCATGGGAAAGTGCGATAAAAAGCATTGCCAATATTCAGCACAATCGTTTCTCTAAAGGCAGTCAGATTTTGGTTTTAGGACAGTTGGACGTTGCTCAGGAAATGCGTGATGTCGAAAATCTTGATTTTAATGATATTGACGACAGGTCCAAGCTAAGTCAGTTAGTCGAAAAAATTGACAAAGAAGTTTCACACATTATCTTTACACTTATAAAAGCTGGAAAAATACCTATCATAATTGGAGGCGGACACAATAATGCTTACGGAAACATAAAAGGATCGGCTTTAGCCAAAGGAAAACCAATCAATGCTATTAATTTTGATGCACATTCTGATTTTAGAATCCTTGAAGGGCGTCATAGCGGCAACGGTTTTTCGTATGCCTATGAAGAAGGTTTCTTAAAAAAATACTTCATTTTTGGTCTGCATGAAAACTATACTTCTAAAAGCGTTTTAGACATCATCAAAAAATTGGAAGACCGCGTTCGTTACAATACGTACGACAGCGTCGGCATTCGCAGGGAAAAAGATTTTGACAGAGAAATGGCTTTGGCTTTAGAATTCATCAGAACAGATTCTTTTGGAATCGAAATCGATTTGGATGCTCTTCCGAACATTGCCAGCAGCGCGATGACCATCAGCGGTTTTTCAGTAGAACAAGTACGTCAGTTTGTTTCCTTTTTCGGGCAACATAAAAATGCGACCTATCTGCATATTTGCGAAGGTGCGCCAGATTTGGCCGATTCTCCGAACAACAATTTAATTGGCAAGCTGATAGGCTATTTAGTAACTGATTTTATTAAAGCGAATAACGAAAAAATCTAATCGCAACAGAAACTTTAGCAATCAAAAAAAATAGGCGTTTGCCAAATAAAGCAATATTCAATTAAAGGATTAAACGAATAAACCTATCTTTGCACTGAATTTTAGTACTTAAAACTAAATTCTTAATAAGTCAAGATATGTTATTCGAAGATCTGTCACTCTCAAAAAGTATACAAAAAGCCGTATTTGAAGAAGGCTACTTAAATCCTACTCCTATTCAGGAACAATCGATCCCGATCGTTTTGTCAGGAAGAGATTTAATTGGCTGTGCACAAACCGGTACCGGAAAAACAGCAGCATTTGCTATTCCAATCATACATCAATTACACCGAATTGTAGGCTCGTCTAAAAAGGCCAAACAAGTTCGTGCTCTTATAGTTACTCCTACACGTGAATTAGCGGTTCAGATTGGGCAAAGTTTTGACACTTATGCCAAATATACCAACTTAACACAATTGACTATTTTTGGAGGGGTTTCACAAAATCCTCAGGTAGACACTCTAAAAAATGGAGTTGACATTTTAGTTGCAACCCCAGGCCGTTTACTTGATTTACACAAACAAGGATTCCTGGATCTCGATCATTTACACACTTTAGTTCTGGATGAAGCCGATCAAATGCTGGACATGGGTTTTATCAATGATGTCAAAAAAATTGTTAAACTAACTCCTAAAAACAGGCAGACTTTATTGTTCTCTGCTACTATGCCGATTGCCATTCGCGAACTGGCTGAAATGTTTTTAAAAGACCCTGAAAAGGTAGAAGTTTCACCTGTTTCATCAACGGCAGAAACAGTTGAGCAGCGCATTTACTTTGTAGAAAAAACAGAGAAAAGAAATTTATTGTATCATTTGATCAAAAATGAAAACCTGTCTAATGTGCTGGTTTTTTCAAGAACCAAACATGGTGCTGACAATGTGGTAAAAGCGCTTCGTAAAAAAGACATTCCTGCTGAGGCTATCCACGGAGATAAATCTCAAAATGCCAGACAGCGTGTTTTAGATGCGTTTAAAAACAAAGAAGTTGGCGTTCTTGTTGCAACTGATATTGCTGCAAGAGGAATCGATATTGACCAATTGCCTTTTGTTATCAATTTTGATTTACCCAACATTCCGGAGACTTATGTACACCGAATTGGACGTACGGGGCGTGCCGGAAATGGCGGAATTGCCATTTCGTTTTGCGGTAAAGACGAACAGCCTTACTGGAAAGACATTCAGAAACTTATAAAAGTAGAGGTAAAAACCATTACCGATCATCCTTACCCATGGCACTCAGGAAGCCCGGAGGCGACGGATGAAAAACCTAAAAACTCAAACCGAAGCGGTGGTGCTCATAAATCGAGAAAATCAAATGCTTCTAAACAAAATAAAAAACGCTGGTACTAAAATTACCGTGTGGGCACAAGTATAAAAAATAACACGAATTGCACAAATTGTCACTAATTTGTTTATGGAATTAATTTCACAGACAAGGTTATCCTTTTAAGATTTGTGAAATTTGTGTTCACACGGTAGACTACAACTATTCCGTTTAGTATCATTATTTTACTGTATTGGGCATAATTTTAACACATAGCAACATAGGTGCTGCACCTGCAAAAAAGACGTTTCACTACATTTAAATGCACATATCTTGCTATGTGAAAGTTTTTTTTTGCATCCTCTTTTAAGAATTAAAATAGGAACGATAATGAGCTACCGTTTGGATACAAGTATAAAAAGCAACACGAAATACCCCTAATTTGTTTGTGAAATTAATTTCACAAAAAAGGTTAACCTATTCAAATTTGTGCAAATTAGTGGAATTTGTGTTCAGACTTCCGGATACTAACCGGCGTTTTTCGTTTCCAGTATTAAGTAATTCATTATCTTAAAAAGGCGTACCGGTTCAAACGGCTTGATAATAATATCATTTATTCCTGAAGAAATCGCTTCATCTGTAATCTCGTCTTTATCAAAAGCAGTAAGCGCTATAATGGGAGTTTTAAGCCCTTTTGAACGAATCCTTCTCGTAGTTTCAAAACCATTCATCAAAGGCATGTTGATATCCATTAAAATCAGGTCGAAATTTTCGCTCTCCAGCATTTTTAAAGCCGCAAAACCATCATCAACTACTTTGCAGACATAATTGTGTTTTTCGATAATTTTTTTCGTCACCAGCTGATTGATGAGATTATCTTCTACAATTAGAATCTTATATACCTCATTTGAACTCAGATCAACCTCTATTTCTTCAATAATCAGTTTTGTTTTTTGAGGATCGAATTCAAACGGAATGGTAAATGAAAATGAAGTCCCAAAGCCTACTTCGCTTTTCAAATCAATTGTACTGCCAAAAAGCCCCAACAATCGTTTTACAATGCTCAAACCTAAGCCAGTTCCCTGATAATCTTCATCTTTTCTTCCTACCTGGACGAATTTCTCAAAAATTTTATCCTGATCTACAGCTGCAATCCCTACTCCGTTATCTTTTACCCAAAAATCCAGAAAATACATCTTTCCTTCAAATCGATTCAGTTTTACGATAATTTCAACTTCACCATCTTTCGTAAACTTAAGTGCATTACTGACCAGATTCATCAAAATCTGAGCAAGTCGCAACTTATCTCCAATCAGATATTCCGGAATACAGGGATCAATAGAAACTGTGATTTTATCATTGTTTTTTTGCGACAAAAAGGACAACGAATTCTTAATCATCACGATCTCATCGGAAATATTGAATGTCAAATTCTCCAATACCACTTTATTCTCCTCAATTTTATTAATCTGAAGAATGTCATTTACCAACGATAATAAATAACGGGCCGAAAATTTTAACGAACTCAAATGCTGACTTCTAGACAGTTCTTTGTGTTCTTCCAGCAGCATATTGGTGATTCCAACCACACCGTACAATGGCGTACGCAATTCATGACTTATAGTCGAAATAAACTGAGTCTTCAATAGCGAAGCTTCCTCAGCAATTTCTTTTGCTTCTAAAAGCTCTGCATTGTGTTTTTTCTTAAACCTGATGTTTTTAATTAGAGTAATAATGAGAACCAAAAGTATCAGTGAAATCAGTACAAATAAAATCACAATAATCCTTGATTTCTTAAGACTTTGATACTGTGAATCTTTCTCACTTTCAATCTTATCAATCTGCCTTTTGTATTCGTCTAATTCTAAATTAAAACCGGCAATAGAGGCTTTTTTGAGTTTCTCCTCATTGTACAATTCTTCTGTTATCTTATTGTATGAGGCCAGATTCACATAAGCTTCTTCATACTTCCCTATTTTGTTTAAAAACTTAGAATATTCCTGATGTGAATACGACAAATCCGATCGCTCCTCACTATTTTTACCCGCCTGAATTGCTTTGAGAAAGAAAACATTCGCCAACTCATAATCATTATGGTAACTATAATACATCCCGTTTAACATGTTTACAACGATCTCTGTGGACTCATCACCATATTTAGTCTTATTGCCGTTTACAAATTTTAGAAACGGATATCCTTCTTTAAATTTTCCTATATCAAAATAAGCCCAGGCAATATTTACGTTTGTAAAATATACCTGCGGCATCTCGTTTAATTTTAAACTGTAGGCTATGGATTTTTTGTAATAATTAATTCCCCGGTTGAACTGTTTTTTCTCAAAACAATAAATATTACCAAGATTATTATAAAGACTGTATTTTAAGGAATCGTTATTGGTTTTACTGGCGTACAACAATCCTTTTTTATAGAAGAAAATAGCTTTATCAAATTCCGACAATTCATTGTAGTTCCCGGCAATTATTTTATATGATTTTGCTATTAAATTATTATTCTTAGCGGCTGTAGCATAGTTTAATGCTATTCTCGAGCTGATGAGTGACTTTTCAAAATTTGATTTCCTATAGTCTCCCCAGGCTTCCTCTACAAGTTTATTAATCTTTGCCTCCGGCACCGTTTCAGATTGCACAATGGCTGAATTGGCAAAACAATTCAGACACACCAGCAGTAGCAGCAAAAGAATCCGTATTCGGGGCATAAATAGGCTAATTTGACCAAATATACATCAAAAATAAAAAAAAGCTGTATTTCTATTAAAAATACAGCTTCTTTTTTATTTGGACTTTAAAAGTTTTTAAAGTCTTTTCCTACCTGAATAAAAATAATTATAAGTTTTCGGAAGCAATTTCAGGGTCTTTATCATCCTCCCATTGCCCCACAACTGATGTTGCCAACGCATTTCCTAAAACGTTTGTAGCACTTCTGAACATATCACAAAAGTGATCGATTGGTAAAATTAATGCAATTCCTTCAACCGGAATATCAAACATACCGCAAGTAGCTGCTACGACAACCAAACTGGCTCTTGGCACACCTGCAATACCTTTACTGGTTAACATTAAAACCAAAAGCATTACCATTTGCGTTCCTAAGTCCAGATGCACTCCATAAAACTGAGCAATAAAAATACTGGCAAAAGTCATATACATCATACTACCATCAAGGTTAAACGAGTATCCAAGCGGCAGCATAAAGGCTACAATTTTATCTTTTACACCAAAATCTTCCAATTCTTCTGTTAATTTTGGAAAAACAGCTTCACTACTCGTTGTACCGAAAGCGATCGCCAGAGGACCTGTAATACGTCTTAAAAGCTCTGTCATTCTTCCTTTCAGAAAAAGATAACCTACCGCAACCAGAACCACCCATAAAGTACCGATTCCAACTAAAAACGATCCAAAGAATTTAAAATAGGTAATTACCAACTCTTCGGCATCTCTAATAGCGAATACTCCTGCAATGGCTCCGAAAACTCCAATTGGAGCGAAATTCATCACATAGTTTACCATTTTTAAAACGATATGCGAAGTCTTATCTAAAGCATTGATTACCGGTTTTACTGTACTTCCCAAAGAGGCACCAGCTAACCCGAAGAAGATTGAAAATACAACAATCTGTAAAATTTCATTGGTTGCCATTGCTTCAAAAATACTTTTAGGTACAATGTGCTCTACAAAATTTTCAACAGATAATGTTTTTGTTTTAGCAGTTACTTCTGAAGCAGCAGCCATATCAACATGATCCAGTTTTAAACCTACACCCGGCTCTAAAATATTCACATAAAACAACCCAATCAATAAGGAGATAAAAGAAGCAGTAAAAAACCATCCAAGGGCTTTCCCTCCAATTCTCCCCACAGTTTTGATATCTCCAAGTTTTGCAATACCTACAACTAAAGTGGTAAATACTAACGGAGAAATAATCATCTGTACCAATCTGATAAAGATTGTGGCAAGCATTTTAATTTTATTGCTAAAAGATTGTGCTGCCTCAGGCGAAATCGAATTGTGTAAAATTATTCCCAAAGCGGCTCCAAGAACCATTGCAATAATAATCTGCCCTGTTAATCCTTTAAGAAAAGATTTCTTTTTAGTTTCTGTAACTTCTTGCATTAATTTGTTTGTTTTAAATTAAAATGTCAAAACCCTCACTGTCTTAACTTTTATAAATACGTTTTGTTGATCAAATAAAAATCAGCCAAAACAATCGCAGCCATTGCTTCGACAATTGGCACTGCGCGAGGCACTACACACGGATCATGACGGCCTTTACCGGTCATTGGTGTAATATTTCCTTTATTATCTAATGAATCCTGAGTCTGCATGATAGTCGCAACAGGTTTGAAAGCTACTCTGAAGTAAATATCCATTCCGTTGCTTATCCCTCCCTGAATTCCTCCGGAAAGATTTGTTTTTGTAGTTCCGTCGGGATTGTATAAATCGTTGTGTTCACTTCCTTTCATTTCAGAACCCGAAAATCCGCTTCCGTATTCAAAACCTTTTACGGCATTGATCGAAAGCATCGCTTTTCCTAATTCAGCATGCAGTTTATCAAAAACCGGCTCTCCTAAACCTACCGGAACATTTTGAATGACACAGGAAACTACACCTCCAACGGTATCTCCTTGTTTGCGGATATCGCGAATATATTCTTCCATAATCGCTGCCGATTTTTCATCCGGACAACGAACAGGATTGCTCTCTATTTTAGAAAAATCCAAATCCTGATAAGGTGTATCTAAATGAATTGGACCCACCGACGAAACGTAGGCATTAATTTTTATTTCAGGAAGCATTTGTTTTGCTATCGCTCCCGCAACTACTCTGCTTGCTGTTTCTCTGGCAGAGCTTCTTCCACCACCGCGATAGTCTCGAAAACCATATTTCTGGTCGTATACATAATCAGCATGACTAGGTCTGTAATTGTCTTTTATATGGGAGTAATCGTCTGATTTTTGATTGGTATTCGGAATGATAAAACCAATAGGCGTTCCAGTCGTTTTACCTTCAAAAATACCTGATAAAAACTGAACTGCATCCGGTTCTTTGCGTTGTGTTACAATTGCCGACTGTCCGGGCTTTCTTCTGGACATTTCAACTTCAATTGCATCTAAATCAAGTTCAATTCCTGATGGGCAACCATCTATAATTCCGCCTAAAGCTTCACCATGAGATTCTCCAAATGTTGTAACTTTATATAAATTGCCGTAGCTATTTCCTGCCATTGTAATTAGTTTTGAGCAAATGTAAGTTTTATGAATTAAATTAAAAAATTTAAAATTGGTATTATTAAGCAAAGGTTAAGGGGATTAAAAATCACAATTTGTTAAAATTGCAGCCAAATTGGTAACCATTTCATAAAATTTCTCTCACAAGAGTTTCTTTCATTTGTTAAACTTCAAAAAAAGAAAAATTGAAAAAACGAAATGTTGAATTGGTCATTATATCAGATGTCCATTTAGGAACTTACGGAAGTCACGCCAAAGAACTAAACAACTACTTATCAAGCATAAAGCCTAAAACATTAGTCCTGAACGGTGACATTATTGATGCCTGGCAATTTAGAAAATCATACTTTCCAAAAGCACATTTAAGAGTCATTCAGCGTATTATCGGCATGGCATCTAAAGGCACAAAAGTATATTACATCACCGGAAACCATGATGAAATTCTTCGGAAATTCAGCGATATGAACATGGGAAATTTTGCACTGGTCGATAAATTAGTTTTGGAACTGGACGATAAAAAAGCATGGATTTTTCATGGAGATGTCTTTGATGCTTCTGTTCAACACTCTAAATGGATTGCAAAACTGGGCGGACTAGGATACGATTACTTAATTCTAAGCAATCGATTTGCCAACTGGTGCCTTGCAAAACTAGGACGCGAACCCTACTCCTTCTCTAAAAAGATAAAAGCCAGCGTGAAAAAAGCCGTTAAATTTATCTCTGATTTTGAAACTACTGCAACTGATCTGGCTATTGAAAAAAAATACGATTACGTCATCTGCGGACACATACACGAACCAAAAATTGTCACCAAAGAAAACAAACACGGGTCAACTTTATACCTTAATTCAGGAGATTGGGTGGAAAATCTTACTGCATTGGAATACCATAAAAAGCGATGGAAATTATACTCTTATGCCGAAAGTAATTTTACCGAGGAAGAAAATCTCTTTGAAATGGAGGACACACTGAGCTCTCAGTTAATTTCTACTATCATTCTAAACAAATAAACCTCTAAACACACTGCCTATCGCAAATAAAACTACTTGAAACCTGCCTTATTGCTTCTTAAAAATGTGAATTATATAACAATTTTTAATAATCCTATACGTTTCAAAATTATGGTGAGGATTAAATTTGACAAAAATTAATAACCATTTTTTATGAAGAAAATCATTTTATCTGCCCTAATGCTATTAGGCTTAGCGTTTACGGCACAATCACAAGAAATTTCGAAACATGCCCTTGGTATCCGTTTAGGAGATAATAACGGTTTTGGCGGAGAAGTATCTTATCAGTTAGGATTAAACCAAAAAAACAGACTGGAATTTGATTTAGGATGGAGAAACAGCAGTAACGTTGACGCTATTAAAGGTGTAGCACTTTATCAATGGGTTTGGAATATTGATGGCGGTTTCAACTGGTATGCAGGTGTAGGTGGTGGTCTTGCAAGCTGGAATCACGACTATTACACCAACAACAACAGATACAAAGATAACGGAACGTATGTTTTTGCTGCGGGAGATATTGGTATAGAATACAGATTTAAAGAAGCACCAATTACACTATCATTAGACGCGAGACCTGAAGTTGGTTCCGGATATTATGACGATGACAATTTTGGATTTGACGTAGGTTTAGGAGTGAAATTCAGATTCTAATTAAAGACAAAAATAATTATAAAAAGAAACCTGTCGTTTTTAATGCGACAGGTTTTTTTTATGTTTACAGTCAGGCTTCGACTTCGCTCAGCCTGACATTCGCTTCGACTTCGCTCAGCCTGACATTCACTTCGACTTCGCTCAAACTCACAACTCACAACTCACAACTCACAACTCATAACTCATAACTCATAACTCATAACTCATAACTCATAACTCATAACTCATAACTCATAACTCATAACTCATAACTCATAACTCACTTCACGATAATCTCTTTTTTAGAGTGTACTTTGATTACGGTGTACGGATACGTAATAACCTGCGTTACCATAGCATCTGCAGCGGGATTATTTTCTTTAACGGTGATGATAATATTTTTATCCGTTTCTTCTACCTTTTCAACACCAATAGAATAGCCACCGGTATTTTTTTCTCCCATATTCAGAATTACATAATTTGAATTACTGATATCGTCCTGTTTCATTTTTGCTTTCAAATGGGGATCATTTTCCAGCATTTTGATTTCGTTCGGTTCCGTCAGAATTTCAAAAAATTTGATATTTCCTCCTCCGTCAGATTGTTCTGTAAGAACTTCATACAAAATTTTAGAGGTTCCGTCAGCGTTTTTCTTAACCCCGCAAGAAACTAAAACCAGAATCACCAGTACCGAAATTACTTTTTTCATTTACGTTAACTTTTAAGATTATTGTTTTTCGTGTTTCTCCTGTTTGTAATCATCAATTGCTTTTTGATACAGCGCCTCATACTTAGGCAATATTGTTTTGATATCAAACTTACGGGCAACTTCTAGTGCATTTGCTTTAAACTGATTCAAAACGTCATCATCTTTTAGTATTTTGATTGCATTGGCAGCCATTTCTTCAACGTTACCAACATTGCTCAAATATCCTGAAAAGCCGTCAAAATTAACCTCCGGCAAACCACCTGAATTACTTGAAATTACCGGAACTCCGCTTGACATTGCTTCTAAAGCTGCCAAACCAAAACTCTCTGTTTCTGATGGAAGCAGGAATAAGTCGGTAAAACATAAAATTTTATCAATCTCGTTACTATTTCCAAAGAAAATAACTTTGTCATAGATACCAAGTTCCATACATAAAACTTCTGCTTTTTCTTTTTCCGGGCCATCACCTACCATCATCAGTTTAGACGGAATTTCTTTCTGAATATTATAGAAAATCTTGATGATATCCGGAATTCTCTTCACTTTTCTAAAGTTACTAATGTGCGTGATAATGCGCTCGTCCTCCTTGGCCATAACATAACGATGACAAGGTGCCTGAGGATCTTTTCTAACTTTATCCAATTCGATAAAATTAGGGATAACCTTAATTTTATTCTTGATTTTAAACAACTTTAAAGTATCATCTTTCAAACTCTGAGAAACCGATGTCACATAATCTGATTTATTGATACTAAAGGTCACTGCAGGTTTATAAAAGGGGTGATTCCCGACCAATGTAATATCTGTTCCGTGAAGCGTTGTAATCATTGGAAGATTAATCCCTTCATTTTTCAGCATTTGCTTCGCCATATAACCTGCATATGCATGAGGAATGGCATAATGCACGTGAAGTACTTCTATTTTATACAATTTCACCATATCAACCAATTTACTGGACAATGCCAATTCATAAGGCTGATAATGAAAAAGAGGATATTCAGGAACGTTCACTTCGTGATAATGAACATTGGGATTTAAAAGTGCCAACCGAACTGGCTGACTGTAGGTAATAAAGTGGATTTCGTGTCCGCGTCTGGCTAATTCAAGGCCTAATTCCGTAGCAACTACACCACTACCACCAAATGTCGGATAACAAACTATTGCTATTTTCATGTATTAAGTTTAGTAACTACGAAAGTACTTAAAAATAGCTTTTAGTTGCTCTTTTAAACTGTTAGATTTTTGTGAATAGTAAACTTAATATTTTTTTCAATATGTTAAAATTAATATCATCTAAGATGAAATAGGCAGGGGTCGCGACCAAATAAAAAAGAAGGTTTTTCTTACATTACCTAAAAACTCCATTTATTACATCATTAATCCACTTATTACAAACAGATAAAACCATACCCATATCATAAATACTTTCGCAATAAAATAATTGATTTAAGACAGCTTAATTACTCGCATCATAAAATACATTTAATACTTCTGAATTATAAAATCTAAACATAAACAAAGCAACATTCATATTACATGCGATCAATATTTAAGGATACCAAAAATGCTTTTTAAGTCCAAAATCTGTATGTTCAAACTAATTGCATTCAATGGAGATTTTATAGATCAAAACAATTTAAGAGGAAGCTGAAAATCTTTAAAAGAGTAGGCATAATTAATACTATTTTTAATATGAAAAAAATTGATTTAAATGAAGTAAAAAAGTTTCGCGTAGAAGAACTGGAACAACGTCTTGAAATGGCAATGTATAGCGATGCCGTAATGGGTAAACCTTCGAAAAAAAAGAAGTAACCCAAGTACTAAAATGCTAAAACAAGAGGGCTGCAAATGCCCTCTTACTCCTTTAATAATATATTAGCTTTCTCTGCAAAATAAACACAAAAACTGATTTACTACAAAGTATGTTTAATTTTCCAAAAGCAGAATGTTATAGATCACTTTCCTCGAAATTAAGATGGACTTCTACGAATAAACAAGACATTTTTAAACCATCAACCATAAAATGATCTTAAATCTTGAAAATTAGTTATAAAATTCTTTTAAGATAAAATTTAAAAAACTCATAGTATAAAAAAATTAGGTCATTGTATTGACAATTTTCATGACAAAACACAAATTAATTTAAAAATAACATAATCTAATGCATCTAGAAAAAGTAAATGAATATCTAAAATCTGAAAGGATAAAAAAACAATTAATAAATGGCAGACTTCCGAAACCCTTTCACCCATTTGTACTGAAAGAAATCGAGAATAATCTCCAGAGTCCTTACATTTACTACGCCTATCTGTTTGCTGAGCCATTTGACTTTACCGATTATGAGATTGTCGAAAAAATCTGCTATGCCTCATTATTATATAAGATGTCTTTGCTGGTTTTAGATAAAATAACGGACGGGCAATTTGACAAAGACCAAACTTCGAAAGTAACACTTGTTCAACATGCTCTCGAAAAAGAAAGTCTTAGAATCATTGTTACAGAGCTTGGTACAGATAAGGTAAGTATTGACAAGCTTTGGGAGGCCATCGAGAACCGTACAAAAGAATGGTACCAGTCGTATCAACTCGAAAAGGAAATCAAAACTAAAGACTTTGATATCGCTGATTTTGAAAAATTATCAGAATTAAAAGTATCTGTCGCTTTAATTCCTTTGGATTTTATCAAAGAATTCTCCAATGGAAGTAAAGCCATCTACGATAAGGTAACAACAATCCATAAACTATTCTACATAGCTTACCAAATCCTAGATGACATTATTGACTTTGATGAAGATCTAAAAAATGGTCAGTACAATATTGCCATACACAAAACCAAAAAGCTTTTGAAAGACAACGGATTATCCTCTGAAAATTTAAATAGTCAAATACTTTATGTTTATGCCTTTGACGATCTCTATAAATTAGCCTTGACTTATATCGATAAAGCCTTGAATTTATGTTTAGGAATGAATGCTTATCTTTTAGAACGTAGACTATTAAGTACAAAAGCCCTTTTTGAAAATAAAAACTATATGCGACTGAAAGAATGCGTCGAGAGCAAGATTAGCATCCCTTTTGAAGAAAAAATTCAAATTATTAAGAAGACTGAAATCAATAATGCGCTATCCCAACCGGTAAGATACATTTTAAAGAAATGGTCTCAAGATTTTATTGATCTTAACTACATACAGGCTCCTATTTCATTGAACGATTTGCTTACAACGCATTATGCTTTGGGAGACACATTTCTAAGAGCGATGGCCACAACCCATTTGATTGAAATACAAAAAAAAGATTCATTAAAAGAAATTATAACAGAGGAACAAAATTACATCCTGTCACAAATCGGACTTGATAAAATGGGCTGGTCGTACCATCCTCTGTTAATTGAAGTACCCTATGATGCAGATTCTTTAGGTCAAATATTACAATCTTTTTCAAAGTATTACGATAATGAATTATTTCATACTTTGTTTGAAAATCCAATTCTATCTTTACTGAAAGTAACAGAGTCCAATCATGGTATCTTCCCAACTTGGACTATTTTTGAAAGAAATTCAAAACAATTAAATTTTTATACCGATAAATACTGGGGAAGAGATAACGATTTGGCTGTCATAGCCAACATGGGGTGTGGCTTATATATCGCAAAAGAAAAGACAAATATACTTAATCAAAGTGATTTTGAGCGCATTATAATCACTAATGCAGATTACCTTGTAAATAATCAGGAAAAAGACGGAAGTTTTGGTTTGGGCAGCAGGTGGTATTCGGGATGCTTCTACCCTACCTACATCTGCCTTAAATTTTTATATAAAGTAGATCCCGTAAAATACAACGAAGCCATAAAAAAGGCACAATCATGGATTATCAAATCACAAAATAAAACGGAAGGTCGATTTGGGAAAGAGAAACATGCCAGCACGGAAACAGCTTTCGCTGTATTAACACTTTTATTCGAAGAAACACCAGATTCTGAAATAGTAGAAAGTATAAAAAAAGGAATCCACTTTCTTGAAAAAGAAATGAAAGAAGATGGAGAATTTAGACCATCGGCCTTTATAAAACAAACACTTACAATTGAAAATAAAATGCCCTACTTATGGGCGAATAAAGTTATTACCACAAGCTTCTGTGCATTAGCAATTGAAAAATATAAATCTCTTACTCCAGAATGAAATGTCTCACCAGAAAATTTATAAGATTGCTACTGATTATGAAATTACTATAAATGATTTCGGACACATTTTGACTATACCAAAATATAATAAATCATTTATCATAAATGAATTTATTGCAGAATTCATTCAAATTTGGAAACAAACTGAAAATTTAGAAGAAGCAAAAAACAAACTAAATCTAGGCGATTCCAGTAATGATGAAATTATCTCAATAATTAGTCAAAATCTTTTTAACGCTTTGATAGATGACACTTCAAATATTGATTTAAAAAAGAATAGAGATCAATACATAAAATTCAAATGTAATTTATTATCCGAAAAGTCCACTGCTTTATTCTGCATCATTCTTTATCCACTGTTTCATCGTACTGTTTTTATAAGTACATCCATTTTACTTATTTTTCTACTTTTCTACAATTACCTTATCATTGACAAATCGATTATTTATGATTCATTTTCATTCTATCTTATAACATTCTTTATCAGCACTATCTTTCATGAATTGGGTCACGCCTCCAGTTTATACAAGTACACTAAGAAATCATGTACTATCGGCTGTGGTATTTACTTACTAAATCTTGTTTTATATACAGATGTCACTAATGTATGGAAGTTAAAAAAGGCACAACGATTAATCGTTAATTTTGGAGGTCTGTACTTTGAAATGATTATGCTAACACTATTACTTGCCGCTAATCTATTTTTCAGATTTAATCCCACACATTTACTTTTTATCTATTTGCTTCGTTTTATCTATACATTAGATCCATTATATCGCTCTGATGGGTATTGGATAGTATCTGATTTTTTCGCCATACACAATTTAACAGAAAGACTTAATGAAGAATTGAAAAATGTTTTTATAAAATTCAATAAACCTTCTAACTACTGGTTGTTAAC
>NZ_CAGKLC010000077.1 GCF_903469665.1 Flavobacterium sp. UGB4466
ATATAAATATCAGGTTCAAATAAGAAAAATCAGAGCGAGTAATGGTAATATTGTTGTATAAAATTAAGAAATAAACGTATTTATGAGAAAAAAAGGATTGCTTCTATTTATAATATTGATTGTTATATCTTCCTGTAAGAAAGAAAAATCATCTACAGAGATTATTACTTCAGATGGAGTCGTTACAAATTTTGAAGGGGTCGATTTGTTTTCTACTGAAGATTTGTCTTCTAATAAAAAGTACCACTTGGATTATGCGTCAAAAGTTAAAATTGTGTCTTTTGATAAGGTTAAAAATAGATCAAAGATTCTATACAAAAATCAAGAGCTGTATGTATCTCTTCGCGATATTGAGTTACTTTCTAAAACAGAAGAGAGTCAGAGTTATTTTACAAACGACTGTTATTGCCTACTGGGTTTAGACAGAACAAAGACTATTAATTTTCCAACAAAATATGATACCGTTCATTATTATACAAAGGAAGGGAAAATTAGGCTTATAAAAGAGATAACGTCTTATCAACCAAGTTATGAAACTTATATAAAGCATGATGTCGAGATTTCGAGAGAAGATTATAACTCAGAAACGCCAGACTTATATTCCTATTTTACAATTGATAAGAATGGTTTTTTTATTGGGAATCTTTACAAAGTAATGAACACATCTTTTTTGGAATGTTATAATAAGAAATCATCGTATGCAATTACTGATGGCCTGGTTAAATTACAAGAGAATTCCGGTATTAGTGCGGAATTTACTTATGCAATGTATTTGTTTAACACTGACCTTTTGTATGCAAAAGTTAGTATGGATCGTTTTGTAAAAACTTTACCTAATTTTGATTATAAAAAGGAAGAGATTTATATTGAACAAGGTGATTTGTATTTGGAAAAAATAACTAATATAAAATTATATAATGTTGATAATTTAGAACCTGTTGACTATAATGATTTTGCAATAGTGTTTAATTATTTGAGAGAGTTTAAAATTATTAAGAAAGATGGGAAAGAAAAGTACTTTGTAAAAATCAATGTAGTAGGAAATGAATTATCCCCTTTTTCAGGAGAGTACTACATAGATTTAAAAGAAATTGCAATGTTTGCTTCGATTCCGGATTAGGATGTTTCTTTAAGAAAAGATTCATAAAGATAGAAACCGGGTTAAAAGAAATTGATACATCGATGTGAAATCTTGAAGAGAACACTTCACTCTTTTATTCAAACAAAAAAGCTGCTTCAAATAATTGAATGCAGCTTTTTTTAATTTTATAATAAAAATGAAGTTCGTTTGAATTCCTTATTTAAGCGAGGTCAGATAAAATTCCGGGAATGTTTTTACGGGAGTGTTGGTCGCGATGTCAAATGCAATATGGGTACACATTCCCGCTACGAGCCAGGATGCAATAGGGAGTTGGGGAGGAGACAGATTTTTGTTTTCCTTTTTGTATTTGTCCAGAATTTCTTCGAGCCATTTTTGCGGATTTTCCCAATAGCGCATATACTCTAAAACATAGTCGACAACATTCACTTCGCTAAATTTTTCATCTGACTTTTTTAAAACTTCTAAACCTTCATCTTTTGAAATGACCAATACCAATGCACCCCATCCTAAATTATAGGGATGTAATACCGGAATGTTTTTCTGCTGACAAATGGAATCAAATATAAGCGGAACATCAGAAGTAAAATCCAGAGCGTTGATCGCAATTTTATGGTCGGTAATGTAATTGCCAACATTTTCGGGTGTTAAAAAGCAGTTATGAATCGTGATTTTTGCCTGACTGTTGATCGACAATAATCGTTCTTTAAGCGCTTCTACTTTGGGTTGTGCGATATTGTTTTCGGTATAATTTTGTCGGTTTAAATTGGACAATTCGACAACATCACCATCGATGATGGTCAGGGTTTCAAAACCTAATCGCAATAAACATTCAGCAATAGCGCTTCCGATACCTGCCCCGCCTAATAATATCGGAGTGTTTTTTATTAATTCCTGCTCTTCAGGGCTGATGTAAAGCCTATTTCTGATGTGCCTTTCTTCCATATTTATTTTTTACAATCGTTAAAAATTTATCCTTTTGATAAAGAAAAATGAGACAACAGGAATCCTGAAATTTCTCAGAACTGTTCATTTTTTAATCTGTATCAGAGCTAAAGTATCGAAAATAAAATTAATATCGAAATACCAAATAACTAAATGTCATTGCTTTAAAATGTGTTCGTGCACCATTAGTTTTGTGGCAGAAATTAGGATCAAGCTTTTGTCTCAGGACGAAATGAAAGTGCAATAAAAAAAGGAGATACCTAAATATCTCCCTCTTTTATGGGCTTCAACAGCCCACGATTGTGCACAACGTTTAAAAAATGCACAGATGTAAAAAAATGGTACTTTTAATTTTGAAATTTAGCAATACCGGATTTCAGCCATTGCTCATATTCGGTAATGTCAGGAGTGTATCCTGCAGGTTTGCTCAGCTTTTCCTCATTCGTATCTAACAAAATATAGTACGGCTGCGCATTTGCTTTGTAGCGGGTAATTTGAAAATCACTCCATTTATTTCCGATGGTTGTAATCTTTTTACCGGTTTCTTTGGAGACATATTGTTCTTCAAGAGGTAATTCTCTTTTGTCGTCAACATATAAAGAAATTAAAACGACTTCATTATTTAAGATGGACAAAATACGAGGATCAGACCAGACATAATCTTCCATTTTTCGGCAATTCACACAGGCAAATCCGGTAAAATCTAAAAGGATAGGTTTGTTTACACTTTTGGCGTAGGCTAGTCCTTTTTCATAATCTGTGAAAGCTGTGATGTCATGAGGGCCTTTATGTGCTCCGTCTGGTAATACTTTTTCAGCGGATGAGGTGTTTTTTCCACTCCCACCCACGCCATACGGAGATTCGCTATACGTCATTGGAGGAGGGAATCCGCTGATTAATTTCAAAGGAGCACCCCACAATCCCGGAATCAGATAAATGGTAAATGTTAGTACGATTAATCCAACTCCTAAACGGCCTACCGAAATGGATGAGGTTGGGGAATCATGTGGCAAGGTTATTTTTCCAAATAAGTAGAAAGCCAGTGTACCAAATATAGCGATCCAAATGGCCAGAAAGATTTCTCTTTCAAACCAGTGCAGCTGTAGCACTAAATCGGCATTAGATAAAAATTTAAAGGCCAAAGCCAATTCCAGAAAGCCCAGAAACACTTTTACGGTATTGAGCCAGCCGCCGGATTTTGGCAATGTGTTTAACCAGCCCGGGAACATGGCAAAAAGCATAAAAGGCAATGCCAAAGCCGATGAGAAACCTAACATTCCCACAATCGGTGCAATTCCGCCTTTAGAAGCTGCTTCAACCAGTAGAGTTCCTATAATGGGACCCGTGCAGGAAAAAGAAACAATTGCCAGAGCCAATGCCATAAAAACGATTCCAATGATCCCGCCTTTATCTGCCTGCTGATCTACTTTATTGGCCCATGAATTGGGTAGCATGATTTCGAAGGCACCCAGAAAAGAGGCTGCGAACACAATCAGTAAGATAAAAAAGATAATATTAAACCAGACATTGGTAGATAAGGCGTTTAAGGCATCAGCACCAAAAAGCAGCGTAATTACGGAGCCCAAAAATACATAAATCAGGATAATTGAAATACCATAAATAATGGCATTTTTAATTCCTTTAGCTTTCGTTTTACTTTGTTTCGTAAAGAAACTTACCGTCATAGGTATCATAGGAAACACGCAAGGGGTAAGCAGTGCGGCAAAACCGGATAAAAACGCAATAATGAAAATCATATACAAACTGGAATCCGTTTTTTCGGATTCCGCTTGTTTTTCTATGGTGGGATTTACTGTTGTTTTCTCGGTTTTGTCGTTTGTAATGTCAGCTGCCTGAATTTCTTTTGCTTCAAGCGTTTTGAGATTGAATTCAAAGTACTTGGTTTCGCTAATACAATTCTCTTTACATACCTGATAAGAAAGCTCTACTTGTACGACTTCTTTTTCGGGATTGGTCTGTTTGATTAATTGGGTAAACACAGCTTTATCCGAAAAGAAAATTTCATCTACACCAAAGATTTCATTAAACTTTCGGTGAGTTTCGCTTTCGGTTGCTTTTCCAATAAGTTCATAATTGTTTTTGGAATCATGAAAAAGGAATTCAGCCGGAAGCGGACCATCTTCGGGAGTGAATTGCGAATAGACATGCCAGTCTTTCTCGATAGTTCCTTTAAAAGAAAGCTGATATTCCGAATCGGATTTTTTCTCGATCGAAGCTTCCCATTTCACAGGATTTATAATCTGCGCCTGGACTTTGGCAAAAGCAAAGAACAGGAATAATACATAAATTATTTTCTTCATTTTATAGGTTTAATCAGAACGATTTGTTCCGGTTGTAATGGGATTTATTTACTTCGTTACATTGAAAAAAGTATATTCCAGTTTCAGGAAAACGCCATCGGTTGCCATACGCTGCATAGAGCTGTACAACTCTTTTTTGTAAGCTAAGTCAATTCTCGCCTGACTGTTGATGATAAACTGGATCGAAGGAACTACATCCAGGTACGATCTTCCATTTTCAGTAATAGTTTGTCCTGTAAACTCCAACATTGCATTAATATTGGTTTGTTTGTAACTGGTATATTTTTTAGGATGCATTAATTTACCCACAGAGAAGGTATAATTTATGGCATTTTTGCCCAGCATATCCGGAAAACTGTAATCGGCATTGTTAAGAGCACGCACATAGCTTACGGAAGAACTTATAGCTACTTTATGAAGCAACTGTGTGGCAACCAAACCGGCTTCGTAACCTGAATTTCCATTGGCTAAATCTATGGCTTCCTGATTAAAGTAAGAGTTATTGTAACTGTATCGCCCAAAGGCAGCCATCCTGAAATGACTTTGCAAATCATCTGCCGAAAAGAATCGGTATTTGGCATAAAATCCACCACCTTTAAGGCCCAGTCCATTGTCCTGATTGCTTAAAAAAGCTGAGGTACGAACCATCAGGTTTTTATTGATCCCCCAGGTAACTTCCGGGGTTAAATTGTACATGGAACCGCTTTCGAGTTTCTTTTCCATTAAGGATTGTCCAACACGAACTCCAATAGAACCCGCCGGAGCATTACTGGCAGGTTCGGTTACTACAAATAATTCTTGTGCTTCAATTTGATAAGAAACCAGAAATAAGAAGATTAGGGATAAATATCTCATTTTTAAAGGGCTTTTAAATAGTAATCATTCTCATTTTCAGTCGCGTAATCAGGATATTTTGAGTACGATTTAAGTAGTTTTTTATACTCTTTCTGCGTCACAAAACCTTTGTCTAAAACCCTGTACTTCCCTTCGGCATGTGCTACAGGCTTTTTAATATCGATAAAAGTATAGGTGGCATCATCGATTTTCAGAGTGGTATTGTCCTCAATTTTGTCTACATGAAATTTTGCTGTTAAAACTAGTGACCCAACAAAAAAACCGGCTTTTTCAACTGCTTTTTTCAGGACTTTAGGCTCCAATGAATTGTCTTTTTTAAAGTATACTGTAAACGTATTGGTATTTAAATCTGTACTGATACTGTCTACTTCTGTAAAAGCTTTCAACTGTTTGTTTATGGCATTCGAGCACATCGAACAGGTTAATCCTGTTGCGATTATTTCGGCTTTTGTAATTTGAGAGTATGAGTTTACACCTGTTAATAATAGGATAAGTGTAAGAGCTATGAATTTTATATTTAGAGTTTTCATCTTATTTTTTGTTTTTTTTAATTTGAGCAATTATTTGAGCTTCTGTTGGATTGATGGCAACCAGTTTTCCTGATGCATCAAAAAGAAAAGCAGAAGGCAGCGCTTCAACTCCGAAAGTCAGAGCTGTTTTGGCTTCAAAGCCTTTTGGATCAATTAATTGCTGGTGTTTCATTTTGTCTTTTTCAATGGCTTTCAACCATTTTGTTTTGTCGTTATCGATTGATATTCCAACGATTTCAAAATTCTGATCTTTATATTGATCGTAGATTTTAACTAGCTTTTTGTTGACCAGTCGACAAGGAGCACACCAGGATGCCCAAAAGTCTACTAAAACCGTTTTTCCTTTAAAAGAATTTAGTTTGGTTGTAGTATTCTTATTGTTTTGAAGCTGAACATCCGGAAAAGTATCTCCCACTTTTATTTGTGCATTTGTCATAGAAACAGTTGCTACAAGTGTGAATAGTGTGATTATATTTTTTATTTTGAACATGATTTCTTTTTTTATGTTTGCTCGAAATTGGTTTTAATGATGTGACGATGAAGTACTTTGTTTTTTATCGCTTGGTTCTCTGTCGTATTGACAACATCCGTGTAGTTCGTCATAAACCGTATTAGGAGCCTTAAATTTTTCATTATCATATCCGGCATCAGCTATGCGTTTTAGAATGACATCAAGATTCGTCTTTTGAGCATCGTAAGTAACAGTAGCGATTTTGGTGTCTTCGTTCCAGATTACTTTGGCTTCTTTATTAACGTTTGCGGCAGTTTCGATCACTTTTTTGCACATGCTGCAGTTACCGTTTACTTTTACTTTTTCAGTGGTTTTATTTTTAATTTGAGCGCTGGCGAAAGTAACGGATAGCAATAGAGACATTGCCATCAATAATTTTGTTATTGAGTTCATTGGATGTATTTTTTTTGGATGAATTAATCCTAAAGCACAGCAGAAACTATAGCAAATAGAGCTATCTCTGACAATAGATTAAGATTAAAAAATAGTTTTGAATTAAAGCCTTAAAAAGACTTTTGGATAAGACAGACCTTTGGCTGTCACAAAAGAAATCTAGCTTATTTTAGGGGGAAGCCAGATCGAACGGAAATCTGAAGAAATAAAGATTTCTGAATAAAAGTAAGTTTGTTTTTTTTCAGAAAAACCAAAAAGAGAATGGTTTTCTACCTGAAAGATTGCCATTGGCGAAAAAGCACAGCTACTGGTTGGCGTACAGGAATTCCCCATACAGCTCTTATCACAGCCATGTTTTTTGTCTTTCGAATCTTTTTTACTGCAACAATCTTTTGCAGCGGATTCTTTTTTGCAACATGACATTTCTTTTTTTGTTCCATGCGCATACGTAAACGTTGGTCCCATCAGGAAACCAATCGTAACGAATAGCAATATGTAAAACTTCTTTGTCATAGTTGCTCGCAAAGATATTTTTATTTACCGGCTTAGCTTGTTAATTTTTTTGTAAATATTTTAGAAATGATTCAGGAGCGTTAGAAATTTATCTGTCTCTTAAAAATGGTGGCGTAAAACGTATATCAATTGGATCCGTTTTTTTACTATAAGAAGTATAGACATATTCTGTGGCCGTCAAAGATATTACAGCATAACGGAATCTTTATGTAAAAAATACTTTGATGTACCAAATTAAAGAACTATCATGTGTTGCAAATCATACAGTTGGGGGGCTTGTATGAAATTACAATGTATGAATTAGATCTGAAAATCAGCGGAAAAATCCAACTGGTACATCAAAGTTTGAAAAAAAGGACTCGTTTAAAATATCAATCTCACTTTATTGAAGATTGATATTTATAGTACGTCCGTCTTTGATAACTTTCTTAACGATTATTTTTTTGCCTTCAGAGACCGTTATTTTTAGTTTTTTATCCACTCTTTCTACTGTGATATCAAAATCATGTTCAAATGCATTGATGTGACGCATTTTCATCATGGGCCAGGATTTAGGAAGACGTGGAGTGAAGTCAAACGAGTTTAGCGCTGTAGGTCGGATGCCAAATAAACCTTCAGTGATAATTCGGCAATACAATCCGCTTTCTGCTGAAAGATGACGCTGATCACCTTCGGGATAGGCTTCTACAGGGTAGGGAACATGATCTCCTAATAAACGACGGTTGGAATAGTAGTGCAGAAAATCCAGTGCTTTGTCTGTTTCACCAGCGGCGAGAACACCTCTTAGAGCATACAAAGTCGATCGGTCCCAGAAAATTTTATCACCCGCAATACTGGCAAGACCGTCTTTGGTCCATAACCTGGGTGAGAATAAGGCTTCAATTGTTCCTTCTTTTCGATCGTAAATACCCATCGTGAGCGGGGTACAGATCCAGGCTCTTAGAATATCATTTTCTGTGTAGTATTTGTAGGTTTCAAAGCCTTCGACTTTAGCTCCGAAATATTTCTCAATAGCTGTCTTTAATTTTTCAGCTTCTGCTTTATAGGTTTTAAGTTGTGTTTCGTTTTTTCCTAAAGCTTTACCCAGATAAACAGCAGAATTCAAAGCATCATAATATAAAGAAGAGGTATTTAAATTGGCTTTTCCGGCAGGAAGACGGCCTTCGAGTTCATCAGAATCGGATGTTACGATGCCATCAGAATTTAATTTTCTATGGCAATACTCCAGACACCATTCGATCAAGGGCCATAATTGTTTGGCTTCATTTGTATTTCCTCTCGAAAGCGCATAACGCGAAGCTCCGTAAGCAATCATAGCACCATCGCCACGATCACCGGCTCCGGCCCAAATATCAGTTCCTTCGGCTACAATCGAACTCGGGATTGGTTGGTATTCTTTGTTCATAAATTTTGCAAATTGTAAATAAGCATTTAAGGAGGCCTGATTACCATACTCATATCCTAAAAAAGGAAAAAATGGGCCAATATATTCGGCCTGATCATTGGCCCAGATAGCAGCATAATAAGATTCTCCTCCGGGGCCGTGCATAGGACCGCCTTTGGTTTCAAAAATACTTTCGGAAGCTCTGATTTTAGCAAAAGCAAATTCCGTATTCAAAACGGGATCCGGCGTTTCTAAGATAAGTTTACTCCATATTTGATGAATGAGTTGAGTACGTTTTTCTTTTTCTTCTTCGGCATTTACAACAGGAACCTGCTCGTTTGCTTTGACACCCGAATAGAAAACAGAAAAACTAACGGCTTCATTGGTTTTAAGATTAAAACTCCCGGAATTAGAGAGGTCAACATGCAAAGTATAACTACCTTCCGTTCCTTTTTCGGGATCTGTGGTATAAACGGTATTCGATTTTGGAATTTCTACGATACAGGTTTTCTCAGTTATGTTTTTAAGAGTATAAATTTCACAATAACCGGCTACAGTGGTCGACGGGAAAAATTGCCGGGTCAATTCCAGTGTATTGCCGGCTTTACTCTTAACGAGTAATGTTCCGTTCAGCGTTAGTGAAGTCACTTTTTCTGCCACGATAGGTTTGTAGTTTACGGTGACCAAATTAAAACCGTCTTGTGCAAACCTTCGTGTTAAACTGGCATGAGTATTATTAGGGATGGTTCTGAGCATGGGCCAGACCATACTGCGGGTCGCATGGAACGAACCATCCGCCGCAACGCCATACCTTAGAACGCAGGAGATTTTTTTACCACTCATTTCAATATGATCGTCATGCGGAATGTTGTTGTTGATCTGCCAGGAAATAGTACCGTCCTGATTGATGAGCCAGCGTCGGTCTTCCTGCGAAAATGCTTTGCCTGCTACGAAGCAAAAAGCGACAAGGACGAATAGAATGTGTTTTTGTTTTTTCTCAAAGAATCTCTTCATTAGAATTGTTTTTTTATAGATGTTGAATAATTACCGCCAGCAGCTTGTTATTTATCGTATTAGTAGTATTTGTTTGTGTTGTTCTTTAGATAAATTTTTTATTGGTTTTGTTTTAAAGACGCAGTTGCTTTTTGTCCTGAATTAACAACTGTTCGGTAATTTTCGATGTCATCTTTTTTCTACGGGCGGTAATTTTCATTATTATAGGAGTATAGTTTTATAGCTATTGTTCAACCCAAAAGTATAAATGTTCTATTCTTTAAGAGAACAGTTCCTACCGGTTTTTTTGAGGATGCTTAGAAAGTAGAGACCAACAGAAAAAGTAAAGTGGGTAATATAGGATTAGGTAGTAGAAAGTTAAGATTGGTTTGCTATGAAGGTTTTTTACGTTTTGCGAAAATAAAAACCAATCGGATTGTTCAACAGTGAGGAAAAAAGATGAGGTTGCCTACAGTACAAAAAGGACCGGAAATAGTAAAGTTAAAAGATTAAAAATACTGTTGTTATGAGGTTCTTTTCAGGGCTTGAAAAATCCGCTTTTTGAGATAGGAGAAATATAGGTTTTGCTTCGAAGAATATCAAATGATATTTCATTAGATTTTTTACTTTATTAATAGTAATGGTGTTTTATAGAATAAAAACAGGGTAATATAGTATTATAATTATAGGTATAATCTTGTTTAAGAAAAATGCTTTTTGGTATAGATCAGAACAAACTGGTAGGTACCGGTGTGTACGGATGCTTGATTGTTATACTTTTGAAATTCATTTTAGATTAAACGAATAAAATAAAGAATACCACAAACCAACCATTTACTATTATCGAACCCTTTTTATGAAAAAAATACTATTTCTATTACTCCTTACATTTCTGTTTTGTGAAGCTAATGCGCAGGAGGAACAAATTCAGATGGAGACTCAAAATACTGCTTTGATTTTAAAGGTAGGAAAGAATGGCTTGCTGTACCAATCTTATTTAGGGACGAAACTAAGAGATAATTCAGGATACAATGCGGTTTCGAAAGAGAATACCAAAACATTTGTGGTTAACGATGGAAATCCATTGGTTAATTTAAGGCATCAGGCTTACCCGACTTTTGGAACAGAGAATTTGTTTGAACCCGCAATTCGAATGACTCACAATGACGGTAATCCCTCTCTGGAATTAAACTATGTAAGCCATAGTACACAAAAATTAGATGCCAACACGACCGAAACGATTATCAAACTTAAAGATCCTGTATATCCGGTAGAAGTTACACTGCATTATAAGGCTTTTTATAACGAGAATACAATAGAACAATGGACTGAAATTATACACCATGAAAAGAAACCGGTTATGTTGTACAATTATGCGTCATCGATGCTGCATTTTGATGCCGATCATTATTGGCTGACTCAATTTCACGGAGACTGGGCCAAAGAGGCTCGCATGCAGGAAAGTGAGTTAACGAGTGGTACCAAAGTAATTGACTCAAAATTAGGGGTTCGTACGGATATGTATCAAACACCGGTTTTTTTTCTGTCTTTAAATGCTAAAGCCAATGAGAATTCGGGTGAACTTGTGGCAGGAACGATTGCCTGGTCCGGAAATTTTAAGCTTGCTTTTGAATTGGACAATAAAAATTCGCTTCGAATCAGCTCCGGAATCAATCCGTTTGCTTCTGAGTATAATCTTCAGCCTGGAAAAGTATTTACAACACCTTCTTTTATTTATACTTTTTCGAATAAAGGGAAGGGACAGGCGAGTAGAAACCTGCATTCATGGGCCAAAAAATACGGAATAAAAGATGGAGAAAAATCTCGTCTGACCTTATTGAACAACTGGGAAACAACCTTCTTCAATTTTGATGAAAAAAAATTGACCGATATGTTTGCGGATTCCAAAACGTTGGGCGTTGACATGTTCTTGCTGGATGATGGCTGGTTTGGAAATAAATATCCAAGAAGCGGCGATAAATCAGGACTTGGAGATTGGCAGGCTACTAAAACAAAGCTGCCAAATGGTATTGGTTTCCTTATGCAGGAGGCTGAAAAAACGGGAGTAAAGTTCGGAATTTGGATCGAACCCGAAATGGTAAATCCGAAAAGTGAATTGTACGAGAAACATCCGGATTGGGTATTAAAATTGCCCAACCGACCGGAAAGTTATTACCGCACCCAATTGGTTTTAGATTTATGTAATCCGCAAGTGCAGGATTTCGTATTCCAAACAGTAGACGATATTATGCAGACAAAACAAGGGGTAGCTTTCTTTAAATGGGATTGTAACCGAATGATGACTAATGCTTATTCGGCTTATCTGAAAAATCAGCAATCACATTTGTTTATTGAATACACCAGAGGTTTGTATAAAGTTTTGGACCGCATTAAAACGAAATATCCAAATTTACCCATGATGCTTTGTGCCGGAGGAGGAGGCAGAACCGATTACGGATTACTTCAATATTTTACAGAGTTTTGGGCAAGCGACAATACCGATCCTTTCAACAGAGTATTCATACAATGGGGATATTCGCAGTTTTTTCCCGCCTTCTCAATTTGTAACCATGTAACTTCTTGGGGAAATCAGTCCATCAAATTCAAGACTGATGTGGCGATGATGGGTAAATTAGGTTTTGATATTAATGTAAAAGAGCTGAAAGAAAAAGAATTGAAATATTGCCAGGAAGCCGTGGCCAATTATAAACGATTGAGTCCGGTAATTTGGCATGGCGACCTGTACCGAATGGTCTCTCCTTATGAGGAAAGCCGTGCCGTATTAATGTATGTGAACGAGTCAAAAAGCAAAGCGGTTTTGTTCTCCTACACACTTCATCCACTTTATGATCCGCAGTACAATCCGGTTCGTTTTCAAGGATTAGATCCAAATAAAACCTATAAAGTGGAAGAAATAAACCTAATGCCCGAGGCAAAGAAATCAGTCGAAGAATCCGGAGAATCTTTTACGGGAGATTATTTAATGAATGTTGGTTTACGGGTTTCTTCGTCTAAGGTCGAAACCAGCGTCGTTCTCGAAATTACTGAATTGTAGTTAAATTAGTTTTTTGTATAGACGAAAAGCCTTTCGATGGGAAAATCTCCATTTCGAAGGGCTTTTTTATTTTGATAATGAAGCAGAAAGGAAATAGTTTCAAATGAATAATTATAACCAGTTGGCTGTTTGGAAAAGTAATTGCCACAGATTAGTGGATTAAAAAGATTAGAAAATTAGAAAATCTGCAAAAAAAAATACACCTAGGAACATAGATTTCTATGTACAAAAAAAATGATATTAGAAGGAAACAAATTTTCTTCACATAAACGATGTGTTAAGTGATCTTTTTAATAACTGCACCCAAAAGGTTAATGATTTACAGGTGAAGAGCGTTAGATTATCTGAAAACAGTTTAAAAAACCGCAATCTTTCCGGTTTGTACCCCGCCGGAACTTGTTACTATTTTATAGAGATAAATTCCAGAGGGCGTATTTTTCAAATTGATACTATTGATTTTAGAAAGAAACGAAGAAGTAACAATGTTTTGCCCGCTAACATTGTAGAGATAAAAAGTAGCAGCTTCCTCTTTTTTGGCTTCAATATTTAATTCTTCATTTTTGCTTAGTAGTGTTGGGTAAATCAAAAACAAATCATCACCTAAATAGTTAGCATCAATAATTTGGGAACTTATGGTAGTATTGCTTCCTAATAGTAT
The DNA here is from genome assembly GCF_903469665.1 of Flavobacterium sp. UGB4466. Classification (GTDB taxonomy): domain Bacteria; phylum Bacteroidota; class Bacteroidia; order Flavobacteriales; family Flavobacteriaceae; genus Flavobacterium; species Flavobacterium lipolyticum. The sequence continues at coordinate 13,258 of NZ_CAGKLC010000077.1, forward strand.
ATTGATTTTATATTTATTATTGCCTTTTATTGGAGTTGTATCCAGAAAAGAAAAAGCTTTTGATTGGATGTCGTTTAGAGTACTAATCACATTTTCGGCTGAGTTATTAATCTTGACTAAATCTATTCTTTTGATGTTGTACAAGCTAAAAACATTGGCACTGACCTTTATTTGATCCTCCTCGAAAACTTCTGCTGAAGCCAATTCAAAGTAGCAATTTGAGTTTTGATCATACTGTAAAGTCGATTCGCTTTTTATTCCTTCGCTATCATTTATCACAGGAGTAACCGTATAAATTTTTGCGTCAGTATAGACATAATTGTTGTTCGTTATTTGTTCTTTAAACTCTAAACGGTCATTTGTCAGTTGATAAATTTTAAACGAAGCAACATCAGCAGGTTTGTCCCAATTAATTTCTGTTGTGCCATCGCATACTAAACTGGTTCTAATGTTTAAATCATAAGAAACCGTAAAGGGATCCGAAACATAATCCGTATTACCAATGGTCATTTTTAGTTTTGCTTTCGAGAATTTTTTCTCTGTGGGGGTGTATTTAAATTGTTCACTATCTAAATTGATACTATTTGCTATAATTTCCCAGGTTTGCCCATTATCATAGCTAATTGACAATTGCCCATTAACACCAGAAAAGGAAGAGCTCCATTTGAAAGGAGAAATTATTTTACCATCATAAGGGAAATTATCATTAGCCACTGGATAATTCCATTCAAAACCATTTTTCGTTTCATATTCATAGGCGATACTGTAATCCTGAGAAGCATTTGAGACGTACGTGCCAGTAACAGTAATAGTATAGGTGCCGGATGTAGGGTTTTCAATCGATACCTGTTCGATAGTATTCAGTTTGTCTTTTCCTTTAGTGGCAGGTTGCTGAGGAGTTTCAGGATTCAGAACCCAGGGTAAAAAAGTAGTAGGATCGGCCGAAATAACTTCGAGATCTAAATCGTTTACCAGACTTATAGTACTGTTGATAGCTGCGGGTAAGTCGTTCCAGACTAAGGTTATTTTTAAGTTTTTTGCATTAGAAGGAACTGTAATAGTATGTGAGTTCGTTTGACCGGAAGCCAATTTATCGGTTATAAATCTGTTTTCACTAATCGTTTTCAGACATTTATCAGCATTGATGTTGCCATAACCATAGGTGAAATCAGGACCTGGGTTACCCAAATCTTTTGCACTATTAATTAGAATGGCCTTCGTTAAGGCATTAGACAAAGCAGTATTATGTATCGTTTTATACTGTTGCTTCATAAGAGTGATAATCCCTGTGGCCAATGCAGTAGAATTTGATGTGCCCTGCGAGCTGTAAGCGACTAACTCCGGTTTTATTCTGCCATCATAAGCAGGACCCTTCGACGAAAAAGACAGGATGACCTCGTTTTGATCGACGCAGCCAAAGGCAATACTGTTTTTAGATTGTTTGAAATTGCCGGTAATAGATTTATAGCCTTCCAATCCTTTATTACCAGAGGAAAAACAATGAGTCAAATCGGGATTTAATGCCAATTGATTGTCGTAAGCATTTGCGAGTGAACCATAAAAATTTTCAATCACTGTACCATAAGAATGATTTTGAGTGGTAGCCCCTTGTAAAGTTGCTATTTCATCAGGATAGATATTCAAAAAGTCAGACGATTGCAGTTTTGCTTTTATGGCTACTCCTTTTCCAAAAACAGAACTATTTCCCAATCCGGAAACTATAGTGGCCATAGCAGTTGCGTGGCTGGATACGGTAGAAGATTGTGTTGAGGAAGGAATATGTTTATGGAAGAGATCAACATCTTTTAGATCAAAAAGGTCATCCTTGATAGAGGCAATTTGGTTTTCGCCTGTGAGAAGAGGGAAATTAATAAGCGCTTTATTTACAGCATTAATAGTGAAATTTTGATCCGTTATTTTTGATTCGCTTTGAGGTTGCAGTGCTTCTTGTGAAACAGCAGTGACGCTGCTCAAGGAAATAATCTTGTCAAGAATCGTTTCGGAATCACTTTCCAGGATTACAAGACGATCATTAAGTATTTTAATAGTAGAAATGTTCGCCAGTTTCAAATCAGCAAGTAATGATTCAATAGCATTAGTGGCTATGATGTATTTTTTGTGTTCTTGATGATTTGAAAAATCTGAAGGCAATTTCCACAAATTATTAACGGGAACTACCTCTTTCAACGATCGATTGTATTTTGAACTTTTATTTTCAACAATACAATAGGTAGCGTCTAATTTTTTTACAATAGTATACTGATTGCGATGTGCATTTTCTATAGGGGTAAGAGAGTATTTTTCAAATGTTCCATCACTTTCTTTCTTTAAGTATTGTTCCCATTTTTTGGAGTTTTGCGACAAACAGATTGTCGTTGCTATAAAAAGGAAAAACGTAATTTTTATCTTCATTTACTGTAGGTGTTAGGGCAATTGTGAACATTTTGATCGATATTTTAACAAAAGCGGACTTTTTTAGCGGTGTATTGTTTTTTTGTTTAAGATAAAATATTTTTTAAATACTTCTAATTGAATTGAATATCGTCGCTAAAAAATCAAAGTTATCAAAATATTTGTAAAAATTTTATTCCTTTTTATTTCGTTCGAAATACGTGATTTTAGAAGGCTATGTCCACTTTTAAGAGCTTTCAGTTGTATTTCAAAGCTGTTGAAAGTTTATCAGATTCGTTTTCACCCGCGAAGTATACGAAATCTAAAATTAATAATTTTGTAGGTTTTGTTTTGGAGTAAGGTGTTGATTTGTAATCGATTGCTTGTTTTTATTGGGCTCATAGTGAATTTTATGCGATTACCGCATAAAAAATAAGAAAATAATTTAACAAAATACATTTAATTTGTTAAATTATTGTTTTTATAAGTATTTTAATACTAAATCTATGTAGTTTTGACAATAAAGTAGTAATATTTTGTAAAGACCCTAAAAATCAACTTATTTAACTAACCAAAACACTTTTAAATGAAAACAATTAAAACAACCTTACTTTTGTCGTGTATAGCGCTATCGCTATTGTCTTGTAATAAAGAGGATGAGGTAACTCAGCCAAGTAAAGAAGCTCTAACAGTATCACAAGATGTGTTAGATAAAATTAGCTCACTTGCATTGAACAACAAAGATGTTCAAGTAATTAAAAATACCAAATTAGACGGTACCACTGAAGATGCTTACCTGGTTGAAGGTGATATCATCATCACTGATGCACAATTGAAACAAATGGATCTTCACGGAGGTATCACAACGGAGCAATACCGCACTACTAATTTAGTAGCTGCTCCAAAAACTATTAAAATTGTCGGATTAACCGGAACAGGTACGACAGCTTTATCTGCTAATATGCAAGCCGGATTACGTGCAGCAGTGAACAGATATAATAGCTTAGGATTGACGATTAACTTTACACTAACTTTCGGTTCAAGTACTACAGGTGCAAACATAGTAGTAAGAAGACAATCCGGAGGTGCTGGTGGAGTAGCCGGTTTCCCTACTGGAGGAAATCCTTTTAACTCTGTTACATTGTATTCTGGATTAGATACTTATTCAGTAAATGTAAACGCACACGTAGCAGCGCACGAAATTGGTCACTGTATTGGTTTACGTCATACAGACTATTTTAGCCGTCAAAGCTGTGGACAAAATTCAAACGAAGGAGCTGCTGGTGTTGGAGCAATTCATATCCCAGGAACTCCTACAGGATACGATTCGACTTCATACATGAGAGCATGTTTCAGCTCAAATGAAACAGGAGCTTTCAATGCTAACGACGTTACAGCTCTGAATTATCTATATTAGAAGTTGAATTAGAGGCGTCCTTTGCAAAATATTCGAGGCTGTTCCGTAATTGGAGCAGCCTCACTTTATTTTTACTAACTGCTTAAACTTTTTTATGTTGGATGGGAGTATTGAATCCCCTGTATCCTTCCTGACTTTTTTGGATAATTTAAAAATAAAACAGGTAATTCTACGTAGCTGTAAGACTATATTTTGTACTAGATTTATTACTTAAACCCTAATAAGCGACAAATCATGCAAAACAATGAAAATTCACCCATTCCAATAGGATGGGTTGGTGGATTTCCACCAGCAGGTTCACCTATGTTGTATCCAACCCGGGATCTTTCCTCATTACCGATGTTAAGTAATATGGATAACATTAGTTTTTTACAACGTCAACTTGGTGTAAGATGGCCTGAGTTTAGTTGGGAAACCCAAAAAGACAGTCCTAACAAGAGAAGATGTTACCAACAATTTGCGCCTTACATTTCCAGAGCGGGTTATACTGATGAAGGTCGGGTATATTCAGTTATCTGTCCTCAACAGGGAGTCTGGCTTAAAGATGAAATTTGTATCAATGTTGAGGTTACGGTTACCGGACAAAGAGGTTGGGTGAACGAAGTAACAAAAGAGGTTGCCATAGACATGACCGTTGAAGGTAAAATTTGGCTGACACCAAATGAACAACAAGGCGATAAGATCAAAGAGATTTGGCCGCTATTGGAATATAGTTTTCCAAAATTTCCATTGAATAAAGATAATGCAATAAGAGTCACTACACACAAGCAGAATGATCCTGATCAGCCCATCTTTGAAGTGATACACGGATTAAATCCTGAATTTGAAAATCCTCCGTTTGCATTACATGAGGGTAAAGCATTTGCTACGGCCTATCTTGCCGTTGAAATTGGAGATATTAAGCTGACAAAAGATAAAGTAGTTGATGATTTTAATCAATTAATTATGAAAGCTTTTAACATTGGTTCAGGAAATATGCTTCAGCCGGGAAATACCTTGTCATGGAACCTTTGGTTCACAGAACCCGCTTTGGTCAATAAGGAGGAGTGGAAAAATCATGCTGAATTTTGGAGAAACTCTATTGATGTACATCATTGCTCTCCTACCGGAAATGGTACTGATGCCAGATATTTTGACGGAAGCAAATTTAGCCCTGAAGCAAATGCCGTAGAGGAGATAATTAAGGATATTATCAACTATGTTAGAAAACATCTTTAGGTTATTAAAAAAAATGACCTATAAAAAAGGAAGGTATTTAATATCTTCCTTTTTTTTGTGGAGCCATCGGAGTTACGATTGAACAATCTGTACCTCATTTTTTAAACGCAAGTTGTTTTCTTGACGGTTGGCAGAATATCAAAAAAATAGTTTTAGAGAAAGCGGGATGGTATTCTTTATCTTATGAGTTAGTAGGTAAGAATTAATCCGTTGGGAGTAATTAATTTTTATATTTGAGGATTAAATGAATAAAATGAGCGAAAAAATTAAACCGTATGCCTTAGTAACCGGTGCCAGCAAAGGTATTGGAAAATCGATTGTTTATGAATTGGCTAAACAAGGTTATCCGCTATTGCTAGTGGCAAGAGGAGAAGACGAATTAAAAGCACTGTCTGAGGATCTTCAGGTGAAATACGGTATCAACGCTCCAATTTTGGTAATTGATCTTTCATTGGCTGGTGCATCGCTAACAGTTACCGATTGGGTAAAAATGAATAATTATCCGGTTGGTGTTTTAGTTAACAATGCCGGTTATGGCGTGTGGGGCAATTTTAGTGAGTCTTCACTGACCGATCAGCTTGGCATGATGCAGCTTAACATGAATGTAATTGTAGAACTATCACATTTATTAGTACCTATACTTTCACAGGAAAAACAAGCCTACATTTTAAACATATCGAGTACTGCTGCTTACCAGGCCGTACCTACGCTGGCCGTTTATTCCGCTACAAAGGCTTTTGTTTTATCGTTTACCCGTGCCTTGCGTTTCGAACTTGTCAAAACTTCAATTTCAGTAACTTGTTTTAGTCCGGGTCCGGTTGATACCGGTTTTGCTGCAAGAGCCGGTTTGAATCCTTTTAACAAAATGGCTGAAAAGTTTAATATGCAACCGGATGAAGTTGCAAAAATTGCCGTAAAAGCCATGTTCAGCAAAAAATCAGAAGTTATTCCGGGTTTTACAAATATCATTTCGGTGTACGCCAACCGCTTGCTGCCAAAGGGATTTATCGAAAAAACGGCCGCCGGAATTTATAAAATTTAATTTTTTTTCAAAAAAAAGTAAGAAAATATGCTTTGCAAAAGATAAATTATTATTATCTTCGTTTTAATATCTACTAATTCTATAGAGTATGTCTAATAAAAGAAATATGTTTAGTTTTCCGAAAGAACGAATGCAAGTAAACAACATGCGAATGTGTCGCTGTTGTTGCTGTCGCTAATCTTTTAGATAAAATTACAAACACTATTATTTCATTTATTAAATATATTTATTATGGTATCTTCTTATAAAACTTTTACCCTTACTGAGCAATTAACAGATGAGCAAATTGACTTTTTCAACGAATATGGCTTTATCCATTTCAAAAAATTTATAAATCCGGAAACGGTTTCATCAATCATTGATGCCTCAAAACAAGTACAGCAAAAATGGATTGACAATGAGCTTAAAAAGGTAAATGGCGTTCCAATTAAATACGGAAAAGATTTAGATGGTTCTCCTATTGTGCAGCGTTTTGCTTTTATCAATCAGCATCACCAAACCTTAAGCGGTCTTTTATTGGATCCAAGATTTGATAGTTTATTGCAATTGGCAGGCGAGGGTGCAAGATTAGGCACTGAAGAAAAAGACGGAATGGTTTTTAATCATTATATCAATGGGCCGGAAAGTAAGTTTACTAAAATGGGCTGGCATACAGATGGTTTGAGAGATATTTTTTATGGTGCAAAATTAAACCCGATGTTAAATGTGGGGATTCACTTAAGTACTTTGAAACCCGAAAATGGAGGTCTTAAAATCATTCCGGGCACTCACAAGCAAAGTATTTACCAAATGCTTTTTCGTAAAAAATACTTTTTAGATCATAATGCCGATTCAGAGGAAGTTTCCATCATTCCGGAGGCAGGAGATTTAACCATTCACGATGGTCGTTTGTGGCACAGAGTGGCAGAATCAACTATCCGTGGCGAAGAGAGTAGAAGGAGAGTTATTTATGTTCCAATAATAGCAGGAAAATACGCTCCGAAAAACGAGAATAGCCCAACGGTTTTTTATCAACGTTTTGCGGGAATTGTTAAGTAATATGCTGTTTGTCCTCGCATTTAGTTATCTGGTTAGATCAGGTAAGCTAAAAAAAACTGCCGATTTTTTAAAAAATACGCCAAGGAAAATAAAGTTAAAAATGGTTAAACTGGAATTAGCGATACTCTCAGGCTTACAAATATTGCGTTATTAATGGGAAAAAAAACACAAGTTGAAGAGTATAGTGCAATTGTACAAAGAGCATTTTCAGACCGTAAGCGGACTAATATTTTAAAAAGAGCAGAACAGTTAACGATTGTGTTTTTACTTCCGAAGGTACCTGAATTCATTTCACCAAACGTACTCACTTTAATTGGTTCACTTGGTTCCGGATTGATTTTTTTAGCCTTTGTTTTAGGGGCTTACGTCACCGATTGGTATTTGCTTTTGGCTATTATTGGGTTGATTATAAATTGGTTAGGTGATTCTTTAGACGGAAGATTGGCTTATTATAGAAATATTCCACGCCGTTGGTACGGTTTTGCACTCGATATTATTGCCGATTGGATTGGTATTGTACTTATAGGTTTTGGCTACTACATTTATGCTAAAAATGGTACACAAATAGTAGCCTTTGCTTTTGTGGCATTGTATGGCTGGTCTATCATCATCAGTCAGTTACGTTACAAAATTACAAATGAATACAGTATCGATTCCGGTTTTGTTGGTCCAACTGAGCTTCGATTTATTATTGCTTTAATTTTAATTATAGAAATTTTATTTCATGGATCAATCACCTATTTGGCGGGCTTGATAACTATTGTATTGTTTGTAATTAATACGATAGATAGTGTAAGGCTTTTAAAACTGGGTGATTTAAGAGATAAAAACCAGGACCGATATGTTCAGTAAAAAAGCTGTTTTTACTTTTCTGCAAGCACAAGTTGCGGCATTTTTAGGCGGTATTACCGATTATGGTCTGATGATTTTATTAACAGAAGTATTTCAAGTGCATTTTGCCTTTTCTATTCTAATTTCCGGGACCGTTGGTGCAGTTATTAATTTCAGCATCAATAGAATCTGGGTGTTTAAAAATCAATCGGGTTATAGCAGCCACATCAACAGCCAGCTTTTTAAATTTGCCTTAGTGGTACTAGGGAGCATTTCCTTAAAATCATTTGGGACCCTTATTTTTCAGAAAGTATTTCAAATCGATTATAGAATTGGAAGATTAATCACAGATAGTTTTGTCTCTTATGGATTTAATTACCCACTGATTAAATATTGGGTTTTTAGAGCAAACAAAAAACAGAACGTAGTCGAATCAAATTAATAGAGAAATAGCCAGTTGGTTGTAATTCATATTTTTTCTATGTGTTGAAAAAATAGCCACAGATTAACAGAATGGAGAGATTTGAAAATCTGCAAAATCTGCGTGAAAAATATTAAACAGATAGTCCCGATGCATCGGGATATGTGTAATAGAAGAAGATAAAAAGAAACTAGTTTCACACATAACCATCTATGTTTCTTTTAAACAAGTGAAGCGCCTTTTTTAAGCGTCCTAACTCTATGTTTCTAGCCTGTACTGAGCGGAGTCGAAGTGTGTTAAAATAAAAGAAATCAATAGGTTATATAAAATTTAGTTTATGAACAAATTATCCTTTAAAGATTTTACAAAATCACTGATCGTTATAGCGATCTTAGTACCTATAATTTCAGGAAATCTATTGGCACAATCCAAAAATCCATCGCCATTAAATTTCCCAACGCCTAAGAATGTAGATAATATGCTATTCTATATTCAGCGAGATCCCAATATAAACACGGCTATTTATGCCATAAACTACCAGGAAAATGGAAAAATAAACAAAAGCAATCCTATAAAAGCGTATTGGATTCGATATGCTGAGAAAGGAGAAAAAAAAGATTTCAATTATTTACAACGCAAATTTGCCTACGGAATAGAAACTAAAACTCTCGAAAATGAGGAGTTTGAGTTTAAATTTGTGTCATATAAAAAATTGGCCTTAACCTTGAAAAAGATAGAGGTGGATCAAAAATACCATGTTTTTGCAAATGTAAACCAGAAAAAAATACAGGTAGAAAAAATATTTGTGCGCATTGAAGGAGGTTCTTTTTGGCTACCCAATGTAAAGTATGCCGAAGTGACCGGAATTGAGGCGCTCTCCAATAAAACCATTACCGAAAGGATGTTGTTAAAATAAGATATTCTTATTCTTTCATGTGTTCTCCTAAAAAGCTGTGCAAATGTCTCTGACTTTGCGCTTTTTTGTTCCTTAGAAATTATAAACGGGATAAAAGTCTCCCCACCTTTTACGTTTAGTTCTTATTTATTGTCGTGGATTTTTTTACATTCAGGGAAGTATTCTAAGAAAGTTGTTTTTAAAGCAAGAGACTTTATGAAGTTTCTGTTTTTCAATTATATTTGTTTAAAATGGCGCAAAGTCAGAGATATTTGCGCAACGTAAAGAAAAATACTTCGTAGAGTGGAATATCTACAAGAACAAGGAGAAATCGTTACAATAGGAGATTTTAGTATTTCCTATGAAATTGATTTAGAGCAAGTGTTTGATTATTTTAATGTAATCAATAAATCTGCATTTGCAGAACACTATGCAGAAATAAATCAAAGCTTATTCCGACAATATACCAAAGGATTAGCTCCATTATCTAGTGAAAAAATGGAATTAATATCTAAAGGGTTACACAGATTAGCTGATGAACTTAGTGATTTAACTTTGGTATAAAGTTTGACAAGACTAGACAATGTTTCTAGAACTTTTTTATTACAATAAAACCCCTCAATAGAGGGGTTTTTTATTTTTTAATCAAGCTCAAGAAATTGATGTTCCCTTTGAAAACATTATTGATAATAAAGAAAATTCTAATACCTTCGAAGAGGTAAAAAAAATGATTAAACCCAAATAAACTATGATAAATCGTTATAAAGTTTCAACTAATATTTCTTCATTGCAATATTTTGTAGTAGTTGTTCTTCTATTTTTAGCAATTCTTGCCTCCTTTAAGGGGTATAAGATTTTAAGTTTTATTTTTTCACTATTTTTCTTTTATAAAGCGTATAAGATTTATTTAAAAAATAAATATAAAATCGCAGAATTAGAAATTGATGAAAATATGATTAGACTATTTAATTATGAAAACAGATTGGTTTTTCAAGCTCAAAAAGAGCTTTTATCATTTACGGAACTTGAAAACGGATTGATAAAAATTCAATCCAGACAAAAAGAGATCTATCATTTGGATCTAGGTACCAGTAAAAATGAGATAAAAATGTTAATAGGAGAACATTTGTTTGAAAAATCAAAGAAAAGCTCTTTTTTTAATTTAGGCAATATCTTAGATTTTTTAGATATTATACGATGAGTAGACTGCACTTACTACTGTTGTTTTGTTTTTTCTTCCATTTCTTAAATGCACAAACATATGACAAAAAGGGTCATAAGTAGGGATATTGGCGAGTGTTTGATAATGAAACCAAACAATTAATATTTGAAGGTGAATATAATCATGGTGATAAAAAAGGAAGGTTTATAACATATTATACAAATGATAAGATTAAAGACGTAAACTTTTTCAAGAAAAATTTATTACATGGATTGCAAAAAAGATTTGTCCAGTTCTCCAAAGTGTTCTCATGTAATGTTGCGCAAATGTCTCTGACTTTGCGTTCTTTTTTGTTCCTTAGAAATTATAAACGGGATAAAAGTCTCCCGACTTTTTACGTTAAGTTCTTGTTTATTGGTCTCAGATTCGGGTTTAAAACCCTGCAATTTATTGCAGTACTTTAGTAATGCGAAAAAATCTATATCTT
>NZ_CAGKLC010000078.1 GCF_903469665.1 Flavobacterium sp. UGB4466
CTCTTAACTCTTAACTCATCACTCATCACTCTTCACTCTTCACTCTTAACTCTTAACTCTTCACTCATAACTAATCACAAATAACACATAACACAAAAAACAAAAAAAATAACAATAAAAGCGTTAAAATACGCTTAATTTATTAACTAAAACGTAAAATAAAGTTGTTAATAAATCATTGAAATAAGTGTAGGTAAATAGCTGAAAAAATTTCAAAAAAACGTATCTTGGCACGCTTTGAAACTAATATAATTATTTAATATAACAACTTATGTCTGAAGGAGAAAAGTTAATTCCTATTAACATAGAAGATGAAATGAAATCAGCTTACATCGATTATTCGATGTCAGTAATTGTATCGAGAGCGCTTCCAGATGTTAGAGATGGCTTGAAACCAGTGCATCGAAGAGTTCTTTACGGAATGTATGACTTAGGAGTAACATCAAGATCTGCCCACAAAAAATCTGCAAGAATCGTAGGAGAGGTTCTGGGTAAGTATCACCCGCACGGAGATACCTCTGTATATGATGCGATGGTACGTATGGCTCAGGAATGGAGTATGCGATATTTATTAGTGGATGGTCAGGGTAACTTTGGTTCTGTTGATGGTGATAGCCCTGCAGCAATGCGTTATACAGAGGCCAGAATGCGCAAAATCTCTGAAGATATTATGGCGGATATCGAAAAAGAAACAGTTGACTTTCAATTGAACTTTGACGATACCTTATACGAACCAAAAGTAATGCCTACCAGAGTTCCAACTTTATTAGTAAACGGAGCTACAGGTATTGCGGTGGGTATGGCAACTAATATGCCACCACACAATTTAACTGAAGTAATCAACGGTACCTTAGCGTATCTTGATAATAATGATATTGAAGTTGACGAATTAATGACGCATATTAAAGCTCCGGATTTTCCAACCGGTGGTGTAATATATGGTTATGAAGGAGTTCGTGAGGCTTTTAAAACCGGTAGAGGACGTATTGTCATGCGTGCTAAAGTTGGTTTTGAAGAAGTAGACGGAAGAGAATGTATTATCGTTACCGAGATTCCATATCAGGTAAATAAAGCCGAAATGATCAAGCGTACAGCTGATTTGGTTAACGATAAAAAAATTGAAGGTATTGCCAATATTCGTGACGAGTCGGATAGAAATGGTATGCGTATCGTTTATATCTTAAAACGTGATGCTACACCAAACGTAGTATTAAATACCTTATATAAGTATACATCACTACAATCTTCTTTCAGTGTAAACAATATTGCATTGGTAAAAGGTCGCCCACAGATGTTGAATCTGAAAGATATGATTCATTATTTTATTGAGCACCGTCATGATGTAGTCGTTCGCAGAACGAAGTTTGAATTGCGTAAAGCCGAAGAGAGAGCACATATTTTAGAAGGTTTAATTATTGCTTCGGATAATATTGACGAAGTAATTGCAATCATCAGAGGGTCTAAAAATACCGAAGAAGCTCGTGAAAAATTAATCGAAAGATTCAATTTGTCAGATATTCAGGCACGCGCCATTGTAGAAATGCGTTTGCGTCAGTTAACAGGTCTGGAACAGGATAAGTTAAGAGCTGAATTTGAAGAATTAATGAAATTAATCGAACATTTGAAAGCCTTATTGGCCGATGTAAATTTAAGAACTAATTTAATTAAAGAAGAGCTTGAAGAAATTCGTGAAAAATACGGAGACGATCGTCGTTCTATAATAGAATATGCTGGAGGAGATGTGAGTATCGAAGATTTAATTGCCGATGAAAATGTAGTCATTACGATTTCGCACGCAGGTTATATCAAACGTACTAACCTTACCGAATATAAAACGCAGAACAGAGGAGGAGTTGGGCAAAAAAGTGCCGGGACAAGAGATCAGGATTTCCTTGAGCACATGTTCGTGGCAACTAACCACCAGTATATGATGTTCTTTACGCAAAAAGGAAAATGTTTCTGGATGCGCGTTTACGAAATTCCGGAAGGAAGTAAAACGGCAAAAGGTAGAGCTATTCAGAACCTGGTAAACATTGAAAGTGATGATAAAGTAAAAGCTTTCATTTGTACGCAAGACCTAAAAGATAAAGATTATATCAATAGTCATAATCTTGTGATGGTAACTAAACAAGGCCAGGTGAAGAAAACTTCTTTAGAAAAATATTCTAAACCAAGGGTGAATGGTGTTGCTGCCATTACGATTAAAGAAGGAGATGAATTACTGGAAGCAAAATTAACCAACGGAGACAGCCAAATTATTTTGGCAGTGAAATCAGGTAAACTGGTTCGTTTTGAGGAAACCAAAACACGTCCGATGGGAAGAACGGCTTCGGGAGTTCGTGGAATTACTTTAAAAGACGATACCGATGAAGTAATTGGTATGGTAACTATCGATAGAGAAAATGTTAACGATTCACAAATTTTGGTTGTAACTGAAAATGGATACGGAAAACGTACCAAATTAGTAGACGATGATGGTGAAGATGTGTACAGAATTACCAATCGTGGTGGTAAAGGAGTTAAAACTCTTAATATCACCGATAAAACCGGTAAGTTGATCTCTATCAATGCTGTAACGGATGCGGATGATTTAATGATTATCAATAAGTCCGGATTAACGATCAGAATGGCTATTGAAGATTTACGTGTAATGGGTCGTGCAACGCAAGGAGTTCGATTGATTAACTTAAAAGGTAAAGATTCTATTGCTGCTGTAACAAAAGTGATGAAAGATGATGTTGCTGAAGTTGTTGTAGACGAAGACGGTAATGTTATTGAATCGGTTATTGAAAGAGTAAAACCGGATTTAGAAGTTCTTGAAGACGAAGGTGTTGTTGAAGATGAGGATGACGAGGATGACAATACAGAAGAAGAATCTGAAGAAGAAGGCGATTCTGATGACGAAGAATCTGAAGAATAATAGAAAATAAACCACTTAAAATTAAATACACAAATTGAATATTATGAAAAGTAAATATGTAATACTTGCGTCAGCATTATTGATTTCAGTAGCTACTTTTGCTCAAAAGGATCAGATAAAGAGTGCTGAAAAAGCATTAAAAAGCGGAGATGCTCAGGGAGCACTGACGATATTAAAAGATGCTGAAAATATGGTAGTAAATGCCAAAGATGTTGAACAAGCGCAATACTATTTTGTAAAAGGTAACGCTTATTTAGATTTAGCAAATAAAAAAGTAGAAGAAGGGAAAAATCTTTCTTTGGCTGCTGAGACTTATCAGAAACTAATTGATACTGAAAAAACTTCAGGAAAGGTTAAATTCTCTACTCAGGCGGCGGCTTCTATTACTGAAATTAAAGGAAAGCTGATCAATGCTGCTATTGCTGATTCTCAAGCAAGCAAACATGCTGATGGAGCTAAGAAGTTGTATGACGCTTATTTGTTGGACAAAAAAGATACAATCAATTTATACTATGCAGCTTCTACTGCAGTAAATGCTCAGGATTTTGACCTTGCTTTACCAATGTACGAAGAGTTAAAAAAATTAAATTATTCAGGAAAAGGAACAAGTTTTACAGCTGTAAATAAAATTTCTGGTAATGAAGATGGTTTTAACAATGCTAAAGATAGAGATTTAGCTGTAAAATTAGGAACTCACGAAAAGCCTAAAACAGAAGCTATCCCTTCTAAAAGAGGTGAAATCTACAAAAATTTGGCTTTAATTTTAGTTCAAAAAGGACGTAGTGAAGATGCTAAAAAAGCGATTGCGGATGCAAGAAAAGCAAATCCGGAAGATTCTTCTTTGATCTTAACAGAAGCGAACCTTTATCTTGAGTCTAAAGACTATGACACCTACAAAAAATTAGTGGGAGAGGCTTTGCAGAAAGACCCAAACAATGCTGATTTAGTTTTCAATTTAGGAGTAATTAGTGCTAACGCAAAAAACACTGCAGATGCTGAGAAATATTACTTAAAAGCAATCGAAATCAATCCAAGCTATGCAAATGCTTATCTTAACCTTGCAGCATTAAAATTAGAAGCTGAAAAACCAATCATTGATGAAATGAATAAATTGGGGACTACTGCTAAAGATATGAAGCGTTATGATGTATTGAAAGCACAAAGAGAGAATGTTTTTAGAGGAGTTATTCCTTATCTTAAAAAAGCAAATGAGCTAGATCCTAAAAACGAAGATGTTTCTAAAACGTTATTAGGTGTTTATAAAGCGTTAGAAATGACTGCTGAAGCAAAAGCATTGAAAGCTAAAATGTAATTAACGAGAGTTAGTACTCAAAAGTTTAAAATTCCAAATTCCAATGATGCCCTTGCATTGTTGGAGTTTGGAATTTTTTCATTAGGATACATGAAAGTCAATATTTTTAAAATCCAAATTCCAATGGTACTTGAAATTATTGGAATTTGGATTTTTAAATTTGGAATTTTCTTAAGCGATTAGTGTAGCAGACAATGTAATGGTAGTATTTAAAAGTTTAGAAATCGGGCAGATTTCTTTTGCTTTTGTTGCTGTTTTTTCAAATTCCTCTGCTGAAATGGATGGTACTTTTCCTTTTAAGTCTAAATGGATTAAGGTGATAGAGCCGTCTTCAAAGGTTACTGTGGCTTCTGTGGTTAGATCATCGGCTGTGTAGCCACCTTCGTTTAGCAAAAAGCTTAATTGCATCGTAAAACAGCCGGAATGAGCTGCAGCAATAAGTTCTTCGGGATTTGTTCCAACTCCATCTGCAAATCTGGTTTTAAACGATAGTTGTGCATTGTCTAAAGTTGTACTTTGAGTGCTGATGGTTCCTTTTCCTTCCATACCTGTTCCTTTCCAGTTGGCATGTGCTTTTCTTGTAAATTTCATCGTGTTGTGATTTGAATTAATAATTTATTTGGTATTTTGTTGACTGTCAGTAAATAATGTGTTTATCAAATATAATCAATATTTTACGGAATTGTTTTATGAAGTTTAATTGTAGTGTTAAGTTTAGGTACTTTGGTTGAGAAAGGTTTTTAACCGCAAAGGGCGCAAGGATTTTTTACGGGTTATGTCTGTATAATGTAAAGCCTGTGGTTGGACTCTTCGGATTTTGCCTGACTTTGGGGTTACTAATGCGGATGTAGTTATTAAGTCCCTACGGGACAGATGTATAAAGGGGGGTGTAATTACCGATATGTAATCTCTACGAGATTTTTTATGCTTCTATTTTAGTAAAGTAAAATAAAGTGTTTGGTGATTATGGTTCTTTCAGGTAAAAGTGCTTCTTTAGGAGCTTAATATTGGTAAGGAAGCCCAGGTGTTAATGGGGAATGTCCCGTAGGTACTACATGTTGGTTTCGTTCAGGCAGTTTGTGTTAAGCTGTTTTTACAGATAAGGTTAAAAGCTTTTGGAGTACAAAAAAAAGGTGTAATGAAGACTCTCATTACACCTTTGTATATATTATCGGAGTTTAGATCTAGACCTTATTCCTGATTTAAGTTACGCAATTGCTTTAGTTTTTCTTTCCAAACTTCTAAGCTTTCCTTGTGGATTGCGATGTTTTTGCGAACCTCAAGAACAATTGAGTTTTCTTTTTTAGCATTTTTGGTATTGGTAAAGAACTGAATGTTATTCTCCAATTGGAAAATTTCGTTCTGTACTTCTTCAATCTTACGCATTAAGAAGATCTTCTCATTGTCTAATTTACGAGTGTCGTTACTGTCGGATAACGAATCGATTCGATTGGAGAAACGCATCATTTCGGTTTCTTTTTTGCTCAGACTTAGTTTTTCGAAAAGTGCATCTAAGATTTTATTGAATTTCCCTTCAATATGACGTCTTGCGAAAGGTACTTTTCCGTAGCCTTTCCAAATCTCGATATGTGCTTTGATGGCATCCAGATCTGTTTTATGATCACCTGTTAACTGGTAAGCTCTTAAGATGTCCAGATAAGCTTTTTTGTTATCGAAAGCGGCTACTTCATCAACGTTTTCCTCTGATTTATGCTCTTTTAATTTATCAAAATAGTGATTGCAGGCATCTTTAAATTCTTTCCAGATTTTATCGGAATATTTTTTAGGGACGTGACCAATTTGTTTCCACTCTTCCTGAATTTGCTTCATGATTGGAGTAGTGGCGGTAAAATCAGTACTTTCCTGTAGTTCTTTAGCCTTTGCTACTAGAGCCATTTTTTTGTTTAAATTGTCATTTTGATCCTTCTTAATGTCTTTGTAAAATGAATTTTTAAAAGCATTAAAATTTCTAACAGCAGTTTTAAACGCAGCCCAGGTTTCTTCATTCACTTCCGAAGGTACTTTACCAGCAGCAAAAAACTCATTTCTAAGCGCTTCTACTTTCTGAATCTGTACCAGCCATTGAGAGTGAGAGTTTACTTTCTCGGTTCCTAAAACTTCAATTTTGGCAATGATCTCTTTTTTAATTTCAAGATTATTTTGTTCGTTTGCTCTTTGGCTTTCGAACAAAACTTCTCTTTTGTCGTGAATTTTTTTAGTCAGTTCACTAAATCTGTTCCAGATCGTATCGCGGTGTTCTTTAGAAACCGGTCCGATATCTTCTTTCCAGATTCTGTGTAGATCTTGTAATTCACGGAATGCCTTGCTGATGTCGGTTTCATCAACCAATTCTTCAACACGGGCAACTATTTTTTGTTTTTGTTCCAGATTGTGTTTGAAATCCAAATCTCTCGCCTCACGATCTAAATGCAGGTAATCGTAAAAATTCTCTACATGAAAATGGTAATTGTTCCAAACGTGATTGTATTTGTCTTTCGGAATTGCACCTGCATTCTTCCATCTTTCTCTTAAATCATTAAAATGTTTAAGCGTATCCTTGATGTTCTCCTGAGGATTGATGAGCTCTTTAAGCTCTTCAACGATGGCAAGTCTGTTGTCTAAATTTGATTTAAGATTAGTTTGTAAATGTTTAAAATGAACATTTCTTTTTTCTCTAAAAACATTATAATACTCGTCAAATTTAGATTTTAAAGGAGAGTGGTATTCGAATTCTTCATTCGGATCTTGTTTGGAAGCATTGAATTCTTCTTTTTTCTCTTCTATAAAGTGATTGTATTGTAATAAAAACGACTTCTTGATTTCTTCGATGTGATCTTTCACAGACATTACTTTGTCTGTATTGATCAGTTTTTTTAGTTCATCAACAAGTGCATCCAAAGAAAAAGTATCATAATCCTGCATAGGAATTTCATGACGCTCTTTAAGCGTCTCATCTTCACTTTCTTCGGCATTCGAATTGGTTATGGCATCTAATGCAGTCTGATGATTGGCTTCGGTAGTTTCAACAGTACTTTCTGATTCAATCTCATCATTCGAAATTGTATTTTCGGTTACTGCATCGGTATCAGCCGTTTCGATTGCATTATTCTCAGTAGAATCGTTAATGTCGATTTCTAATTTTCCGTCTGCTTCTTGCAGGTTATCATTCTTTTCTTCTAACATTTTTAATGTATAAGGTTTTTATTTTAAAGAGAGCGAAAGATAGTAAAGGTGTTTCTAACTACAAAATAAATCGTTTGTTTATACGTTATTTTACAGTGAAATTCTTAATTATTGCTTTAATTTAAAGATATGATAGGGGCTTTTTTGGAGATTTCTTGAAGTTAATTTAAATTATGAATTGCTGGAATTTTTAGAAATTCAAATGTAAAATGATATCGGAAGGCATTTTTGTTCGTTTTATTTTGATTTGAAACAGAGAAATGGAGTGGGTAATTGTATAAAATAGTTAACCCGACAGGTTTTGAAACTTGTCGGGTTAAAATATTTAAAGTAATGTTCTGTTGTAGTCTTTTTACTTATTCCAGATTTTCCATGCCTTTTCAGCCTGAAAAATAAGCATGTCGTAACCATTTTTTATTACAGCACCTTTTTCTTTGGCTCTCTTTAAAAATTCCGTTTCTGCCGGATTGTAAATTAGGTCGTAGGCAATATGTTTGTCTGTAAAGAACTCATATGGAATATCAGGACAAGCATCGGTGTCAGGTATTGTTCCAACAGGCGTACAGTTAATGATAATCTGAAAGTTATCAAAAGTAGTAGCGTTAATTAAGTTGTAATCGATGATATTATCTTTGGCTTCTCTTGAAACAAAAGTATAGAGTATACCTAATTCATCAAGAGCAAATGCAACTCCCTTAGAAGCGCCTCCTGTTCCCAAAATCAGTGCTTTTTTATGATGAAGTTCGAGCAGTGGTTCTAACGATTTTTTAAAGCCGTAGTAATCGGTGTTGTATCCTTTTAATTTTCCGCTTTTGGTAAATTTTATAGTGTTTACGGCACCGATTAAGGTTGCTTTTTTTGAAAGTTTATCTAAGAATGGAATGACTTGTTCTTTGTACGGGATCGTAACATTTAGACCTTTCAAATCGGGATTGTTTTTTACTAATTCTGTGAAATAGTTAATTTCAGAGATGTCAAAATTTTCGTAGCTGTTGCCAGCGAAAACCTCATCACTGAATTTTTCTGTAAAATATCCTTTTGAAAAAGAGTAACTAATATTACGGCCCAACAAGCCAAAACGTCTTCTTAAAGTATCAATCATTATTGTTTTCTGTGTTTTTCAATGTAATTTTTAACTGTTTTCTTTGACCAGACTACCGGGAATAAATCTTCGATTAGAATGTAATTCTCAAAGTTTAAGCGTAAACCATTGCTTAAGTGAAATTTAGCTTTAGTAGTGTCCTGAGTCATAAAATACAATCCGGCCAATCGGTATTCGATTTCGTTTTCTTCCGGAAAATATTCGGTTGCCTGTAATAAAGTTTGAATTGCACTGTCGAATTCTCCTAAGAACTGAAGGATGTCAACCCAGAATAACCAGGTATCCAGCGCATAATCTCCAAATTCTACTGCTTTTCTGTATCCAAATTCAGCCTCTTCAAAAAAGTTCATTTGTTTGTTGATGGTAGCGTAACGCTTCCAGTACAAACGATTCTGATTGTCGATCGCTAATGCTTTATTAACAAAGAACAGGGCTTTTTGAAAATTTTTCTGGCGCATATGAAAGTCAGTAATGGCAATCCATCCTTTGTCTAAAAGCGGATCTTCATGTACTGTCTGATTGTAATATTGCAAGGCTTTTACCAAATTTCCTAGTTTTTCGTAGCATTTTCCAATGCGTAGTAAAGCATAGGAAGTTGCATCGTCTAACTCAATGGTGCGGTTGTAGCTTTCGATCGCTTCATGGTATTTTTTTAAACGCTCGTAGGCTTTTGCTTTTTCCATAAAGGCACCAAGGAACTCATCGTCGATAAGTGTGGCATAATCAAAAGCACGAATAGCGTTTTCGTATTCTTTTACCCCATAATGCAAACGCCCAAGCTGATGCCAGGCAATTTCGCTGTATGGATTTTTGTTGATGTAATCGTTTAGATAAACAATGGCTTCCTGATTTTGATCTAAAAATTCAAAACAATACACCACATTATAAAGCGCAGACTGATCTTCTAAATCTTCTTCAAGACATTTGATGAAGCTGTCTTTTGCCATCTCAAGGTTATCCATAAAAAGATATTCCATTCCAATCAAGTTGTAAACGTCCGCGTAGTCATCTGTAAATTGCAGGGCAATTTTAAGTAATTCTACCGCTTTTTCGTGTTGATCTCTTTTAGAACAGATATTCGCTTTCTGAATGTAAATTTCCTCGTTGTTAGGTTCGATTGCATACAACTCATTTAAGAGTTTCTCGGCGATTTCCAATTTATCGTCGTAAACCAACATTTCTACTTGTACTAATTTTAAGCCTGTAGATTTTGGGTGTTGGTCTAATGCAAGTTTCAGGGCCTTCTTTGCTAAATTAGCCTTACCTATGTCTAAATAATGAAGAATAATTTCTTCGAATTCTTCAGAATCAAAAAAGAGTACTTTGTTTGTTTTTAACATTGACTCAAATTTGGATAGGGATAGGTTATAATCTTCTTCTTCGTTGCTTAATTGCATACTGTCTTTATTTGAAATTAGCCTGTTATAAATTTAGGCAACCATATTATTGCTGTGGGGAAAGGAAATTAATTGTTTTGAACAATTTAATTAACAATATGGACAGAATTCCGATTCTGTTTTTAGTCCTAATCTTCTGATTTATGAGAAGATTAGGGAGTTGTTATTTTATCTGCTGATAGGGATTTCCTATCCTGATTTGTTTTAATTAAACTTCTTGCTCCTTTTTCAGGATTTCATCCATAACGTTTAAGATTATGGCACAACCTTCTTTGATTTCCTCTTCAGAAATGGTTAAAGGAGGTGTTATTCGTATCGCGCATCCTTCAAACAGCAACCAGAATAAAATGAGCCCTTTGTCCTGACAGTTCAAAATAACCTGATTGGTAATTTCGGTAGTTTCGGTCATGGCGGCAAGCATTAATCCTTTTCCTCTAACTTCCTTTATCAAAGGATGTACCAAAAGCGATCGGAAGAGTTTTTCTTTCTCTAAGGTCTCTTCCATTAGATTTGTTTCAGTTAATTCCTGCAAAGTAGCCAGACATGCTGACGCAATGACAGGATGACCTCCGAAAGTAGTGATATGCCCCAATTTAGGATTTTCGGTTAACAGATCCATTTTTTCTGCCGATGCTGTAAAAGCGCCTACCGGCATTCCGCCACCCATACCTTTTCCCATAACTACAATGTCGGGAATAACATCATAGGTTTGAAAACCAAATAGTTTTCCGGTTCTCCCAAAACCAGGTTGGATTTCGTCAACGATCATCATAGCGCCAACTTCGTCACAGCGTTTTCTGACTTTTTGCAGAAAATTGTCATGAGGTTCAATAAATCCGGCACCACCCTGAATAGTTTCTAAAAGTATAGCAGCAGTTCTGGTCGTTATCTTTTGTAAATCTTCTTCGTTGTTAAAGGTGATGAAATCAACATCGGGAAGAAGCGGTCTGAAGGCCTGTTTGCGCTCTTCAAAGCCCATAACACTCATAGATCCCATAGTATTGCCATGATAAGCATTATGACACGAAATAAGCTGACTGCGGCCTGTTGCTCGTTTGGCTAACTTCAGAGCTCCTTCAATCGCTTCTGTTCCCGAGTTTACCAGGTAAGTTTTGCTTAGTGATTCAGGCAGGAGTGAAGCCATGAGTTTGCAATATTCCACAGCAGGACTTTGTGAGTATTCGCCATAAACCATCACGTGCGAATACTTGTCCAATTGATCTTTAATGGCCTGATTGACCCTCGGGTGCTGGTGCCCAAGTGTACAAGCAGAGACACCTGCTACAAAATCTAAGTATTTTTTATCGTTAGTGTCGTAAATGTACGAGCCAATGGCATGTGAAACCTCCATTCCCAATGGGTATGGTGAAGTTTGTGCCTGGTATTTTATAAAATCTGGATTCATTTTTTTTGAGGTTCTGAGTTTAGTCGCAGTTTTTAGTCGCAGTCGCAGTTTTTATCTACTGAGAACTGAGACTGAAAACTGAAAACTATTTTTTAGTCTTACTCTTAGCGTTTGTGGTGGTCTTCACTGTGGGTTTCTTTTTGTCGTAATCCAAGGTTTCTTTCCTTACTTTTAGAGGTACATTTTTATCTTTAGCCTCTTCGTCTTTTCCCTCCTGGATTAATTTATCGTTCATTTCATTGTCTTCGGCTGTAAAGATATCGTCTTTCGACTTTATTCGTTCGTCGCCGCGCCAGCGCAAGCCTTTTAATTTACGGGCGTTTTCAGGTAAATCGGCTTCGGGATATACGTCACCGTCGACTTTGTTGAAAAATGTGATGGTTTCAATATCGTTATTTTCGATAATCAGATTGATTTTACTGCTTACATTTTTATTGATTCCAATTAGCTCATTGTCATCATTTCGCATGTAGTAGATTACCTCGGTGTTTTTGATAACGTCGACATCATGTAGTTTTCCTTCCCTGAATTTTCCAAATAAATTGAGTCCCTTGACCTGATTATAGCCGGTTCCGAGGGTATCCCGCGAGACTATAAATGTGTTGTTGAGGACTTTTAAAGAGTCCAGCTTTTTGGTGTTTTTGTCACCAATAAGATGCATGACATCTCCTGTGATTTGGCTTTCTCCATTCCAAAGAATCGGGTTGCCAATTAGTTTTGTCAAAGCAGTCTTGGAATTGGAATGGATAGAATCACATTTTCCGCTCATGTCTATTTTGTAAAAACGTACATTGTTGTAAGCTCTTAGAATTCGTTCCCCTTCTTTTCCGGTAACCATCAGTTTTTTTCCGTGAATATAAACTGAATCTTTTTCAACCAGATTAATGGCTACGGCTCTTTTGGTGACAAACATCGAATCTTTGAGCTTGTAAATCTCAGCATAATGGCCTTTTACGATGCCACGATTGATGGAGTCCGTGATTTTTACATTTCGGGTGGCAGAGGCAAATTCAATATTTCGATTATAGTATAAACTGTCCCCTTCTATGAGGCGATCATCATATTTGATGTAAGATTTCCGTAAAAAATGTGCAAGATTCTTCTTGGTGTCATAAAAACCCCTTTCCGTGTAAATATAATTGGATTTACTGGTAATCGTTGAAGGGCCAAGTAAATAGGAGTGTCCTGAATTGCTATAGTAATCTAAATGATTGGATTTGATCACATATTTTGGATTGGTAATCGTAACCGCAGTCAGGAATTGAAACTTTTTCTCGGCCACAAAATACCTTCCTGATTTACTAACCAATGTATTGTCTTTGTTGATGATAGTTCCTTTGGTGTTGTAAAATACCTGCTGAATATTTCGGTCAAAGTTTATTGTATCCGTACTTAAAGTTGCATCAGGTGAACTCATGACTGCGTCACCGGTCGCAAAAGCTTTTTTTACATTACCACTGTATTCGGCATATTTACTGTTTAGAAATAAGGTGTCACCTTGTACCAATTGCACATTTCCAAAAGCTTTAAGATAATTTTCTTTTTGAAAGAAATAAGCTTTATTACAGGTCAGTACAACCCCGTCATGATTCACTTTTACATTTCCGGTAAGCAGTAAAGCACCCGGGATTTCGTTTTCGTTGATTTCTTGAAAATCAGCATTTTCAACAATTATTGTTTTAGGTTTTTGAGCAAAAAGATCTTGTATGCTTAAAAAAAGCAAACAAAAGGATATGAAAAATAGTAATTTCTTCAATGGATTAATTTTTTGTCAAATTTATGAAAAAGGTTATAACCTTTATGGATATTAAGATTAATTTATTAATACGGATTTTTTGAATGGATGGATAGGTTTTAATGAAAAATTCTAAATCAATTTGATAAAAAAATGTTCATTTGGTTTTGAGTTTAATTTATCAACAAAACGAAGTACTCTTACGTTGTAGTTGATGATTTTGTACTTCTATCCAAACAAAAAAGATTTTTAGGTTTCCGTGAATTTAAAAATTAGTCTAAATTTAGAAAATGGTTTTCAGAATAAGGAATGTTATTTCCGATTTGGAGATCAATCAGATTATAAAGAAAATATGATAAATAAGAATTTTTTTGTTGTGGGACTTGCTGTGGTTCTGCTGTTTTCGGCCTGTAAAACCAAAGATCTAAAAATGAATACAAGTAAAGAAGAGACTCGTAAGGATGCTAAAATTGTGGTCTATCAGGTTTTTACGCGTTTGTTTGGAAATAAAAATACCACTAATAAGCCGTGGGGGACGATCGAGGAAAATGGTGTTGGAAAATTTAATGATTTTACAGACAAAGCGCTGCAGGAGATTAAGGATTTAGGCGTTACCCATATTTGGTATACAGGTGTTCCGCATCATGCATTGGTGGGCGATTATAAGGCGTATGGAATTTCAGATGATGATCCGGAAGTGGTAAAAGGCCGTGCAGGATCTCCGTATGCTGTAAAAGATTATTACAATGTAAATCCCGATTTAGCGGTGAATCCGGCAAACAGATTACAGGAGTTTGAAGCGTTAATAGGGCGTACGCACAAAGCCGGACTAAAGCTGATTATTGATATTGTACCCAATCATATTGCAAGAAAATATGAAGGTAAAAGTAACCCGGCAGGAGTAAGAGATTTTGGAGCCGATGATGATGTGAATATGGAATATAAACGGGATAACAATTTTTACTATATCCCAAACAATCATTTTGAAATACCGAGTGGAGATATTCCGTTAAATGGAGAAAAAAATGCACTTGTAGACGGGGTATTTAATGAAAGCCCTGCAAAATGGACTGGAAATGGTTCCAGAAAAGCGAAGCCTGACCAAAACGACTGGTATGAAACGGTGAAAGTAAATTATGGAATTCGTCCTGACGGATCAAAGGATTTTATGGAACTTCCTGCGGGATTTGATCAAAAATCGTATCAGGAACATTTTGCTTTTTGGCAGGACAAAGACGTTCCGGATTCCTGGAAAAAGTTCAGATCTATTGCTTTGTATTGGATTGAAAAAGGAGTCGATGGTTTTCGTTATGATATGGCAGAGATGGTTCCCTATGAATTTTGGAGTTATATGAATTCGGCAATTAAGGTGAAAAATCCAAATGCTTTTTTATTGGCAGAAGTTTACAACCCGAAGGAATATCGTAATTATATTCGTTTGGGAAAAATGGACTATCTCTATGATAAAGTAGAAACTTACGATAAGCTGAAAGATATTATTCGCGGAAAATCACTGCCAGATGGATTGTCGGATATTCAGAAAGGAATGGAAGATATTGAGCACAATATGTTGCATTTTTTAGACAATCATGATGAGCAGCGATTAGCTAGCCCTGAATTTGCAGGAACTCCCGAACGTGGGAAGCCCTTAATGGTGGTTTCTGCGACAATTAGTACGGCTCCAACTATGGTTTACTTTGGACAGGAAGTAGGTGAAGCAGCAAATGAGAATGCCGGTTTTGGAACGCGTTCCAGAACATCGATATTTGATTATATTGGAGTACCAAATCATCAACGTTGGATGAATGAAGGGAAGTTTGATGGCGGGCAGCTTTCAGATTCAGAAAAGAAGCTGCGTGATTTTTATAAGAAATTGCTAAATTTTTGCCTTAAAAGCCCTGCTTTAATGGGAAGTTTTCAGGAAATTCAAAGTGTAAATCGTCAAAATAATAGAGGTTACGACGATTTAATTTATTCGTATGTACGTTGGTCAGAGCATCAAAAACTGATCATCGTGACTAATTTTTCTTCAGAAAAAATAAGTGAATTTGATTTGAAGATTCCTTCGGATATTATTTCAAAATGGAACTTAAGAGATGGAGTTTACCATCTTAAAGATGAATTGTATGAGAAGAGTGTTGTGCAATTAAAAGTAAATAAGGGTGAAGGAGTGGTTAAAGTGAAAATAATGCCTTCGGAGTCATTTATTTTTGAATTAAAGTAATTGTAGACATCTACTTAAGGGGCTGAAAGCCTGAAAGCATGGTGCAACGCACTATGAGAAAAATTAAAAGTGATTATTACCCTGAAAGGGTAAAAGCAAATAGATAAAAAAAGCTGATACTTAAAATGTAGTATCAGCTTTTTTATGATTTATACTTTTTTGACTTTTTTCAAAGCTTCGATGTAATTTTCGTTTACTTTTTCCCAGTTAATATGCTGATAAAAAGCATCAATATAACTCCCTTTTCTGTTTTGGTAATCCAGATAGTAAGCATGTTCCCAAAGATCAATTCCTAAAATAGGAGTTCCGGGAATCAGGGCGTTTTTCATTAAAGGATTGTCCTGATTGTCAGTAGTTGTTATTTGAAGTTTTCCGGCTCTGTCGACAATCAGCCAAACCCATCCGGATCCGAATTGTTTGGTTGCCTGACCTTTGAACTGGCTGGTTAGATTGCTTAAAGAACCAAACTCTTTATTGATCGAACCTGCTAAAGTATCTTTTGGAGTTTGTTCTTTTGGTGTTAGAATATTAAAATAAAGCGTATGATTGTAGTATCCACCTGCATTTTGACGAAGCTTGGCATTGCTAAGATCCATTTTTTTAAGAATATCTTCTATAGGCAGATTTTCAAACTCCGTATTTACAATTTCTTTGTTGAAATTGTTGGTATAGGTTAAATAATGTTTTGAATAATGTGTTTCCAGAGTAAGAGTTCTTATGGCAGGAGCCAAAGCATCATAAGAAAAGGGCAGTTTTGTCAGTTCAAAAGAACCTGGGTCTGCTTTTACATCATTTGGAGATCCAATGGTGATTTTTTCTTCTTTTGTAGGCAAAGGAACCTCTACAACTTCGGTTAACTTATTGTCATTACATGAAAATAATAGAAAGAATGAAGCCAAAATGCTAAAACGAACAATGTTTTTCTTCATAATGTTAGTTATTTTGATGTTAGTGAATTAATGATTGCAATATAGTTTTCTTTGGCTTCCTCAGCTGTAAGATGACTTATTTGCATCCAGGCATTTGTTTTGAAAGCATTTCGTAAATCAAAATTATCCGATTGATTGTAAACTGCTGTTCCAAAAGTTGCTTGTTTGTAATAGGCATAGAGTCTCAACTGCACGTCTTGCGGCAGTGTAGCCTGAGTCATTTTTAAAGCGGTCTCAACGGCCTCTGAAAAACGAGTATCTAAATCTTTTTCAGTCATTAAGCTTTTGTAGCGATGATGGTTTTTCCACCAATTGCTTTTTGGTTTAATACTACATTGATTGGAGTACCTAAAGGTAAAAATAAATCTACTCTTGAACCAAATTTTATAAATCCGGCATCTGTTCCTTGAACAACCTGCATTCCTTCTTTAGCGTAATTTACAATTCTACGCGCCAAAGCTCCTGCAATTTGTCTGTACAATACCTGTCCAAAAGTTTCATTTTCGATTACAACCGTTGTTCTTTCGTTTTCTTCGCTTGCTTTTGGATGCCAGGCAACTAAAAACTTTCCAGGGTGGTATTTACTAAATTTGATGATACCATCCATGGCATAACGCGTTACGTGTACATTAATTGGTGACATGAAGATAGATACCTGAAGACGTTTGTCTTTAAAAAATTCTCCTTCATAAACTTCTTCAATAACCACAACTTTCCCGTCTACAGGAGCAAGAATGTGATCGCTGTTTCTGATTGCGATTCTTTTTGGATTTCTAAAAAATTGCAGAATGATAATTAATACTAATAAACCAGCTAGCTGAACTAATATTCTTAGCCAATTGATATCAATGAATTTTTCAGCAATTAAAAGTACAGCTACTGCGAAAACAGTACCTAACAAAATGGATGGGCCTCCTTCTTTATGAAACATAATATAAAATTTGATAAAATAAAAATATAATTGGTGCTACAAATATAACACTATCTAGTCGATCTAGTACGCCTCCGTGACCCGGCATAATGGAACCGCTGTCTTTTACTCCGGCAACTCTTTTGAATTTGGATTCAATTAAATCCCCAATAGTTCCGAAGATGCTAACGATTAAAGCTATAATCATCCAGATAAGAATAGATTTAGTGCTAAAATCTGCTTTTGGCTGTATGTATAGTTTGGAAATTAAAAATCCGGCAAAGGCAGCAAAAACTACTCCGCCAAGGAAACCTTCAATTGTTTTTTTAGGTGAAATACGTTCAAACAATTTATGTTTTCCCATTGACTTTCCAACTAAATAGGCAAAGGTGTCATTGGTCCAGATTAAAACAAATAATCCAATGATGATTTTTGGATTGTAATCCTTGATACCAAATGAAATTTTAGTGATAAAAAGAAAAGGGAGTGTTACATATCCAAGTAAATAAATGTATTTGGATGTTTTGCTGATGATTTGTGTGTCATCAAATAAAAATACAATACATTTTACGGATACAATTAAGGTAATGATAAGCAGTGCCGAAAAAAGCTTTTCGGTATCCACAGTAATTATAATATTCTCTTTAAATGTTTTACTGATATAGTTTTCAGTTTCCGTTTTATAAAAACTGATTAAAGCGACTGCGCTATAAAACAGGGAAACAAATAAAATTGAAAAAATTTTATTGATCCCGACTAAATTACAGAATTCATAAGTGGCAATAATCAGAAAGATGCCAAAAAGAATAATAAAGCTTTCGGTAGAAAACAGAATAGAAGTTAGTAATAAAGCGATATAAACAGCACCAGAAATGGTTCTCTTGAGTGTTTCGTTCATCTTAAAGATCTTCTAAGAGCAATAAATACAAGTTTTTGGCAACACTTCCGTATTGCGTAAAATCTTCTTCTTTTGCTTTTTCGAAATATTTTATTGTGGTAATATTAGTAGGGTAGTCTCTTTCGTATTTGCGTTTGATCGCGCTTAAACCATCGCTTTTGATGGAAAGTATCTGACTTGTTGTAGCAATAATAACAATGTTTGCAGGTAATTCGTTTGGTTTGTCCTGTCTGATTTGTTTAGATGAGAATAAAATAGAACCTTCGTCAGCAATCAGATTCTCACAAGTGGCAAGTAAAAATTTTGGATTCCTTGGCGAAAGATAAAGTAGTTTATTTTCTTCAAGCAAACTAAAAAGAGCAGGTTCATAACATAGAACTTCGTTTTCGAACCAGTCGTTTTCTTCTAAAATGTTTTCAAATTGTTCTGCAACCTCCTGTTTGTTTTCGCAATACAAGAACTTACCTCCATTTTTTTTGAAATTAAAAATGAATCTTTCATCGATAGATAAATGACTGTCAGGAGCTTGGTTTGCCCCGTATTCACTTTCATGTTCTTCATCAGAAGCTGGCTCACTGGAGCCAAATATTTTTTTGAAAAAATTCATTTTATATGAAATACTTTACATGTTAATTGAAAACGTTCAAAGATAAAAAAATCTTAATTCAAAAGGGTGTTTTGAATTAAGATTTTAAAAAATATTACATATTTATTGAATTATCTATGAAACCACTTCTTCTAAATTTTTATCAAAAGTGCGTTTTCCGAAGATAGCTTCTAAGTCATCTTTGAAAATAACTTCTTTTTCAATTAATATGTCAGCTAGTTGATTTAGCTTGTCTTTATTTTCTTCAAGAATTTCAATGGCTCGTTGGTACTGACCTTCAATTAATTCTGAGATTTCTTTGTCAATGATTTTTGCAGTTTCGTCAGAATATGGTTTTGAAAAATTGTATTCGCTTTGACCGCTTGAATCGTAATACGTAACATTTCCAATTTTATCATTCAAACCATAGATCGTTACCATAGCACGAGCCTGACGTGTAACTTTTTCTAAATCGCTTAATGCTCCGGTAGAAATTCTGTCAAAAGTTACTTTTTCAGCAGCTCTTCCGCCCATAGTAGCACACATTTCGTCTAACATTTGATCGGTTCTGACGATTTGTCTTTCTTCCGGTAAGTACCAGGCTGCTCCTAAACTTTGTCCACGAGGAACAATCGTTACTTTGATTAGTGGTGCAGCATGTTCTAACATCCAGCTTACGGTAGCGTGACCAGCTTCGTGAATGGCGATAGCTCTTTTTTCTTCCGGTGTAATGATTTTGTTTTTCTTTTCAAGTCCACCAATGATTCTGTCCACAGCATCAAGGAAGTCTTGTTTGTCTACTGCTGTTTTGTTGTTACGGGCGGCAATAAGAGCAGCCTCGTTACAAACATTAGCAATATCAGCACCAGAGAAACCAGGAGTTTGTTTGGCTAAGAAATCAAGGTCAAGACCTTCTACTTTTTTGATAGGTGCTAAGTGAACTGCGAAAATTTCAGCTCTTTCACGAATGTCCGGTAAGTCAACAAAGATTTGTCTGTCGAAACGTCCTGCACGCATTAAAGCTTTGTCAAGTACATCGGCTCTGTTGGTTGCAGCCAGAACAATTACGTTAGAGTTGGTACCAAAACCGTCCATTTCTGTTAGTAATTGGTTCAATGTATTTTCTCTTTCGTCATTTCCGCCTGACATATTGCTTTTTCCTCTTGCTCTACCAACAGCATCAATTTCGTCGATAAAGATGATGGCTGGAGATTTTTCTTTGGCTTGTTTGAATAAATCACGTACACGTGAAGCACCAACACCTACGAACATTTCAACAAAATCAGAACCTGATAAAGAGAAGAACGGAACCTGAGCTTCACCTGCAACTGCTTTTGCCAGTAATGTTTTACCTGTTCCCGGAGGGCCTACTAGTAAAGCTCCTTTTGGGATTTTACCTCCAAGATTAGTGTATTTTTCAGGGTTTTTTAAGAATTCTACAATTTCTTGTATTTCTTCTTTTGCGCCTTCTAAACCAGCTACATCTTTAAATGTAGTTTTAATATCGGTTTTCTCATCAAACAACTTAGCTTTCGATTTTCCAATGTTGAAAATTTGTCCGCCACCGCCACCGGCACCACCTGACATTTTGCGCATAATGAAAATCCATACACCAATAATGATGATGATGGGTAGCAGACTGATTAAAATGTCGCTCCAGTTGTTTTTCTGTAAGAAATTAAAATCTTTCAGTTTGCCTTCGCCAACTGCTTTTTCAAGCTTTGTTTGGAAGATTTGATCGTTACCAATTTCTAAAGTATAATGAGGACCTTTATTAGGTCTGTCAAAAATATCTTTAGCTACTTTTTTATTAGCTGCGTCTTTAAGAGCCGCAGCGTTTAAATATACTTCAGCTTCAGCTTTGTTATAAACGATTACTTTTTCAATTTGCCCTTTTTCTAATAAAGTGTTGAATTTAGAAGAAGTTAATTGAGCAGGTTCGCTTAAGTTTGATCCACCGGTTGCAAAACTTATAAATAAAAAAACCAGAAGTATTGCAGTATATATTAACCAGGGACTTATTTTAAATTTACTCGGATTTGGATTATTATCTTTAGCCATTAGAAGAAATTTTCTTTAGTATTTGTTTTCGATTGTAGTTATTTTGGCATCACCCCAAAGGCTTTCGATGTTGTAATATTCTCGAATGTGTTTTTGGAAAACGTGCACTACAATGTGTACATAGTCCATAAGAACCCATTCCGCATTATCGGTTCCTTCTACATGCCAGGGTTTGTCCTTTAAATCTTTTGATACAGTTTTTTGAATTGAATTTACAATGGCATTAACTTGGGTATTTGAACTTCCGTTGCAAATGACAAAATAGTCACAAACTGCAGTGTCTATTTCTCTTAAGTCAAGAATATCGATATCATTTCCTTTTACTTCTTCAATCCCTTTGATTATGTTCGCCAATAGAACATCATTATTAACAGTCTTTTTCGCCATGAATTATTTTATATGAATTTGTAAAGTTACCAAATTTTGTGATTATTTTTGAACCTTAACAAAATATTAAATTAAGTTATTTAAATTACTTAAATGAAACTAATCAAACTCGATGCCATAGATTCTACAAACGATTTCCTTAAATCATTGTCAAGTCAGGATGAACTGGAAAATTTTACTGTAGTGACGGCTGAAAATCAGACAAAAGGCAAGGGGCAGATGGGAGCTAAGTGGCAATCTGAGGTGGGTAAAAACTTAATTATGAGTGTTTTGGTGAGAGATTTTGTCTTTAATAATGAACATGTTTTTAACCTTAGCGTTATAGTGTCTTTAAGTGTAATTGAGGTACTAAAATCTCTAAATATTCCTGATTTAAGTATAAAATGGCCAAACGACATTATGTCATACAATAAGAAAATTGGTGGCATACTTATAGAAAATACTCTCAAAAGTGATGGCAGGATTGTGTCAGTTGTTGGATTGGGCTTAAATGTCAATCAGACTAATTTTGATGAACTTCCAAATGCCTCTTCATTGGCAGTGATTTCGGGTAGTAGTTTTGAGAAAGAACTTTTGCCTTATTTGATTGTCGAGAAAATGAAAGAGACGATAGGAGCATGGGAAGTTAATTCTAAACATTTATGGTCTGTTTATTTTAATTCATTGTTCCGAAAAGGTGTTCCAATGCCATTCAGGAACCTCGAGAATCAAAACTTTATGGGAATCATTCAGGGGGTGTCACCTGTAGGCAGGATTCAAATTCTGTTGGAAGACGATTCTGTTTCAGAGTTTGATATTAAGGAGATTCAGATGCTTTATTAGAAGGTTCTAAGTTTTTTTTTGAGGTTCAAAGGTTCAAAGGAGCAAAGGCTTTGTCGTTTTAATTGTATCGTGTGTCATTTCGACGTGAGGAGAAATCTTCGCGAGAAACTCGGCAAAGATTGATTATTTATATTGTAAAGACTTTTATTTCCACGAACTAGGAATAAATAATGGTGCGAAAAAAAACCTGATTGTTAAATCAGGCTTTCATTTATAATTCACAATTAATAATTAATCATTGTTAAAGTTTAGTCATATTGTTTGCTAAAGTTTCGATGAACTTGCTGATTGGTCCTTTGATCATCATAGCCATCATAGCATTGAATTCGCCTTCAAAAAACAATTGAACGGCACTTTCTGAGCCAGAAACGCTGTCAATATTTGAAGTTAAGGTAAATGGAAGTTTATCGCTCGCAGCTCCCAGAACAATTTTGCTTGGCGCGGTTTTGTCTTTCATTTTAAGTTTTATTTCCGGCATGCCTTTCAATCCAAAAATAAAAGCATCTTCGCCAATTACTTCAAATTTAGCAATATTATCCGGCATTAATTTTTCGAAATTCTTTACATCAGTCAATAAGTCAAATAAATCCTGAGCTGATTTCTGAACGGTAACTTTTGGACTTTCTAAGTTCATATATTAATTTGTTTTTTTATTTTCATTTAACCGCAAAGGGCGCTATGGATTTTGATTTTCTTTGTGTATACAAACGCAAAGTTCGCAAAGCTGTATTTTTTAATAATTTACAAAAGGAGCGTAGCGACTTTTAGAAAATCTAAAATCTAAAATCTAAAATCTAAAATCTAAAATCTAAAATCTAAAATCTAAAATCTAAAATCTAAAAT
>NZ_CAGKLC010000079.1 GCF_903469665.1 Flavobacterium sp. UGB4466
TATCTTTAATGCATATAATATTATCCTAAAATGATGCAAAAACAAAGGAGCTGTGTATTATAGTGAGTAGTGCTTTTCAATTTACGAATACTTCTGCTCTCAAAATCTCAATGAATATTTATGACCTGTACTCAACGTTCCGGTACTATAGAGGGGGAATTAAATTAAGCCCTATTTTTGCATTTGCCAAATCATTCCAATTACAAAACCAACTTTTCATTAAGTCTAAAACCGTAATCTTGCCAAACGTCAGATTTAAGAATGTGAATGATATTACGAACACTCACAAACATTCATTTATAAATGATCCTATTGCATTTATAGACAACTTGATAAACCAAATGTTTATAAAATAAGAAGCCCTAATGTTGAATTTGATAAAAAAATCAATAGCAATTCCA
This sequence comes from Flavobacterium sp. UGB4466, assembly GCF_903469665.1. Taxonomy (GTDB): domain Bacteria; phylum Bacteroidota; class Bacteroidia; order Flavobacteriales; family Flavobacteriaceae; genus Flavobacterium; species Flavobacterium lipolyticum. The sequence continues at coordinate 402 of NZ_CAGKLC010000079.1, forward strand.
CTAGAGAATATTGTAAATGATTTCAATAAAATATCTAACGATTATAGAATATTATTAAAAGAAAAAACACTTCTAAAAAAAATCTGTCTGAAGAAGCCAAAAAAAAAAATGCGCAAAGTTCACAGTGGATCTTTGCGCAGATTTTTATAGAAATACTTTAGAAAACAAGGATCTACCAAATTGTTATTCTGTCTTTCTTCGGTAAAAACATTTTATCTTTAGGCTGTACATTAAAGGCCTCGTAAAAAGGTGTCGTATTCATTAAAGTACCATTCACACGCCAAATTGGTGGAGAATGTGGGTTATTGTTGATCCACAAACGCAGGAACTCGTCTTTCATTTTTACTCTCCATATTTTGGCTAACGAAATAAAGAAACGCTGGTCCGGAGTAAAACCGTCTATTTTTGTGTTTCCTTTTCCTTGTTCTGTCATTTTAAAAGCATCATAAGCAACTGCTAATCCGGCAATATCTGCCGTATTTTCGCCAACTGTCATGGCGCCATTAACATGTAGATCGCCTAAAACAGTATAGGTGCTGTACAAATTGATCACCTGTTGTATTCTGGACTTGAACTGTGCATAATCCTCTTTTGTCCACCAATTTTTTAAGTTACCATCCTTGTCATATTGCGCACCCTGATCGTCAAAAGTATGGGTTATTTCGTGACCAATCACCATTCCGATACCTCCATAATTAAGGGCATCATCTGCGTTATTATCAAAATAGGGAGCTTGTAAAATACCTGCCGGAAAAACAATTTCATTTGCAGTAGGGTTATTATAGGCCGTAACAGTTGGAACTGTAGTATACCATTCTGATCTATCAACCGGTTTACCCAATTTTGCCAATTGAAATTGATAGGCAGCTGTAGCGGCCGAAACCATATTCTCAAAATAAGCATCTCTGGCAATATTCACCTTGCTATAGTCTCTCCATTTGTCCGGATAGCCTATTTTCTTAGTCATGGCAGCCAATTTTTCTTTCGCTTTTTGTTTGGTAACCGGACTCATCCATTCTAATTTATCAATTCTTATGGCATAGGCTTTTTGCAAATTATTCACGAGGATCAACATCCGTTTTTTAGCCTCTTCCGAAAAATATTTCTTTACATACAATTCGCCCAACGCATCGCCTAAGTAAGTATCCAGAACACTCGCCATTTTTTCGCCGCGCGATTTTTGAACCGCCTGACCAGAAAGCACTTTGGTATACTCAAATGAGGCATCTACAAAAGGTTTACTTAAATCGTCGCCATATCTTTCTAAAGAATTTGCCTTCAGGTAAATTTTCCAATTATTAAGGGGAATGGTTTTTAAAAGCTTATTAAGGGCATCATAATAGGCAGGCTGGCCTACATTAATGAAATCGGTTTTAGCTCCTAAATTATTTAAAAAAGTAGTCCAATCTATGTTAGGATGTCTTTTTACGAGCTCTGACACAGCTATTTTATTGTAATTGGCCTGCACATCGCGAAGTTCAACTTTTGTTTTATGCGAACCAGCTAGTTGTTTATCGATACCGTAAACCAAATCAGCATTCTTTTTAGCCTCATCAGCATTGCTGCCTGTTTGTTGAAATAATGTCGTTAGGTATTTTTTGTAAGCTTCCTGTATGGCAACAGTTGGTGCATCCGATTTAAAATAATAGTCCCTGTCAGGCAAACCGATACCCGTTTGATAGATTTGAGCAATGTTCATACTGCTGTTTTTTTCATCGGGTCCAACTCCAAAAGCTATAATAGACGAATTACCTACTTTTACTTCATTCACTACAAAGTTCATTAGGGACGGTAAATCGCTAATTGCTTCAATTTTTGCCAGGAGAGGTTTGATAGGTGTATAACCGCGTTTGTCAATGGTTACCGTATCCATTCCAGATGCATAAAAATCTCCTACTTTTTGCGCTATACTTCCTGCTGAATTCTTGCTTTTTGAAATACTGTCCAATATTCCTTGCAGACGCATTCGTTGCGGGTAATTCATAAACATGTAGACACCTACTCCGGCTTGAGATGCAGGTATTGATACTGAATCATACCATTTACCATTTACATATTTAAAAAAGTCATCACCCGGCCGCAATGTGGAATCTATTCCGGTGATCGCAATATTTTTTTGTCCCTGATGTTTGGAACACGCTGTAAAAGCTAAGAACGCAGCGAAAAGTGCTAATGATTTTTTCATAGTCTAAATAATTTCTATTAAAATGAACTGAAAAACGTTTGAAAGCAGGTATGCTAAAATGTATAGGACTGGCATATTTGATTTTAGCAGAACAATATACGAATTCAGTTTTTAACTTTAAAGTTCTTGTTAGAATTACAAGTTAAAAAACTTGGAAGCTATGAAAAGAGAAAAATACTTAAAAATCCGTTTTCATCAGCGTTTTCGTCTAGCGAATCTGTATAATCTGCGTACTATTTGCATTCCAAAATTCATTAATTTATGATTTACAAGCAGCAATCATAATAAAAATAGGCCTTCTTAATTCGTCTGTCATTTCCGGATATTTTTCAATGATTTCTTCTGACGGCTTAGGCTCGGATATTTGTGTGATGTTAAACCCTGAGTTAACTACGGCATTTAGAATACCTGCTACAGTTCGATGGTATTTCACTACTTTATGACCTAAGAAATTGGTTTGCCTCACTCCTTCGTTCTGGTAATGGTCAACTGGCCAATGCAGTCGGTTTTCATTTTCATCTTTATACCAATCCTGCTCCGCTTTTGCCGTAAAAACAGGATGTTCCATAGAAAAAACGAAGCTCCCTCCTCTCTTTAAATATTGGTTTATTTTACCGAAAAGAGCCTCCAAATCTTGTATGTAATGAAACGTAAGCGAACTGAAAATAATATCAAAGTGCTCGTTTTCAAATTCAATATCTTCAACTGGCTTTTGATCATATTCTATTGATAATCCTTTCGAATTTTCCTTTGCTTTATCAATCATTTTTTTTGATAAATCAACTCCAATTACATGCTCTGCTCCTTGTTCTTTTGCGTAAATACAATGCCAGCCATAACCGCAACCCAGATCCAGAACATTTTTGCCCCGAAAATCAGGCAGCATATTTTTTAAAACATGCCACTCTCCTGCTGCGTTTAGACCTTCTATCGAACGTGGCATTTTACCATAACTCTCAAAAAAATCAATATCATCATAAATATTTTGTTTCATCTCTTACTCTTTTTTATTAAACCTAAATAATACAATAACGAATATCTTCTCTCTATCCCTCTTATCATTTTGTACTAAAAGTGGAATACACAAAAGTACAAAACCTAAGAAAATTATGCATACCCGCTCAAAATGCCCATACCGCTTAACAATTAAATAATATGTTTTCTTAATAACTGGGTTTGTATTCGTAATTGTTTTTATAAATTTGCGTCCTAAAATATTTAGTAGTTTTTTAGCTCGCTGTATTTCAGGCCTGATAAACAATTACCCATTAATTTAGTCATTTACACATTAACAATTATGAAGTCCTTTTTACTTTTTAAAGTGATTCCAAAAACCTCTTAATCACTCTTAAAAAATCAACTTTTCGGTTTTGCTTTTTTATATCAAAAACCGCCACTTACACTTTAACCCTTTAATTATCAAACAACAACAACAACAACAACAACAACAACAACAACAACAACAACAACAACAACAACAACAACGTCCAGTCTTTATCAATAATAAATCATATTACAATCATAACTAAATACAATGCTTAAAAAACACAGCCCCCAAGTTCTAATTTTTATACTTTTCAGTTTATTTTTCTCCATTAGTTCTCTTGCTCAAAAAAATATTTACGCCGGAATTGAAATCGGCCGCAGAACGATAAAAGTTTCTGTTCTCGATGTCAGTAATATTAAAAAAGCAGATTACAAAATTATCTATTATTCAAATGACGAAGGTCTGAGTTTCGCCAAACATATCACTGCTACTGGTGAACTTACTCAGGAAGATATCAATAAAGCAGGTCTTATCGTTTTTACTCAATTGACTAAAATAAGAGCACAATTTAAGATTCCGGAAGAAAATATCTTTTTAGTGGCTTCTTCTGTTTTTGGATCTGCTCGTAATGTTGATGCTTTAAAAAATAAGATCAGCACGCTAACCAACAAAGAGCTTGATATTATCAATGTTGATGAGGAAGCTAAAATACTAGTTAAAGGTTCTATACCACCTGTTGATTATGCTAACGCTCTGCATCTTGATATTGGTGCTGCAAGTACTAAAGGTGGATACATTGATGAACTTCAGGATGGTAAATTAGAGTTTATTCCTTTAGAACTTGATTTTGGTACGATGTCACTTACTGATGCCGTAAAAAAAACGGTTGCAAACCAAAGCCAGGCCAGCGACATGTCTGTATATCAGGAAAAATCTTTTGATTTTAATCCGATTGTTCGTAAAAAGATAAAGGATATGCTTGATGCAAATCCGCTTTTATTAAAAAAGGAAAAAATCTATCTGTCCGGTGGAGCTGTATGGGCTTTTACAACATTGTATTACAATGAGAATACGAAAGACCATTATCTGCCAATAAAACTGGAAGATGTTATCGATTACGATGCGGTTCTAAAGAATAATTTCAACAAGTTTAACACCCTTGCTAAAACCAACACCGAAGCTGCAAGAGTATTAAACATATACGACCAGAAATACCTTATTTCGGCAAATAACATACTACAGGCCTGCGTAGAGAGTATTCCTAATTTAGAGAAGAAAAAAATATATTTTGTAAAAGAAGGCCCAATAACCTGGTTGATCTCTTACATTGCAGACCGTTCTAAAAAGGTAAATACCAATTTTTAAGAACCTCATCATCAAGACAAAGCTTCAGAGGAATCTGGAGCTTTTTTTTTCTATGAAACATCTAATAAAACAAAAAGTAACATTGAGTTTTACACTAGTTTACAGCTTCATATCCGAGCTAATATTCCGAATGTATTTGCGATTTACTTTAAATGTTTTTCCGAAATTATAGGATGCATTTACTAAAATCATATGAGATGTATTTCTGTTGTCTAACACATAATAATTGGTATTATTTGTAAATCGCAACATTCTGTTTGCATCAGTATTCAAAATATTTCTATACTCCAGATTGATATTTAATCTGTCTTTTAAGAAATTTCGGGATACACTAAATGAGATATCAGGTTTCACTGAACGATACAAATTAAAATCGTAAAACCTGTCAATATAATAAGAGTTGATCGAATACATGGTACTTTTATCTATATTCCCGCTAACCGATAAATCAAGATAATTTACAAACCCTTCATACATCTCATTCTCCTTCTTCATTTTTAATTTGGTATAACTATAGTTCAAATTAAATCTGGATTCTTTATAAAATTTAAATGAGACTGAAGTACCAACAGAACTACTACTATAAGAATCGAGATTTGTATTTTCAGAAATCATTTTGTAGTCATTTAGTTCATTAACAATAGAAATATTGTTAGACGATGTTAAGTAGCCGAAGTTTAGAGTTACATCTACTTTCTTTATATTCCTGACCAAATCGAGAGAAAAAGAATCATTAATTTCCGGCTCTATGTAAGAAGGATTGACAACTGAATTATTATTAAAATCCTGATACGTAAAATTAGAAATTGATCTTATACTTGGTCTGACAACGTACCGCTTATAATTGAACTCCAAATCTACTATCGAATCAAATTTCGAAAAATAAGTAAAATTTGGCAGGTAAAAATTATGATCAAAAACAGCTTCACTGTTTACTTTATCTCGAGAGAACTGAAATCTGTTGCCAAATGATACTGAATTATTAGGGTTTAAATCATAACTAAAACTGACAAAAGGGGTAACAATATTTTGCTTCACCTCACTCCTGTTTGTCACATTGTCAAAAACATAATTGCGATCGGTCAATACCAATGCCGATTGAATATAAAGTTTATCAATTGACTTTGAGATCGAAGAACTAAACGTCCATTCTGTAAATTTTTGATTCGACTTATTGGACTTATTTTCAATTTTATTATTATTACTTACATAATCTAAATTGAGTTTATACTCTAAATTATTTTCTGTCTTCTTCTCGTACCTTAAATTTGTGCTATAATCCCGAATAAGAAAAAAATAAGACGCCTCTGATAAATCCGGAAAAATACTCCTTCTGTTTTCATCTACTATGGAGTATTTGTTTCGCAGCGAAAGACTGCTTGACTTATCGATCTCAAAAATAGTAAGCATTGAAAAATTTGACTGATACAAAACCCTATGATTGGAATAGTTTAAAGTTTTATCATTGAACATTTCTTCTGAACTGTTATCGGAAACATTTTTAAGATTAGAAACATTCAGAATTGTCGAAAATTTATTTTTTTTATAAAACAGATTCAACCCTAAAAAATTGAACTCCTGCAAGAGCCCCAGCGTTCCATCAACTGTACCTTTTATATTATCAACATTACCATTATTGTCCTTTACTTTTATAACAAGTTCGGTCTCGCCATTGGACAAATTAAAATAATTCTCAACAATCTGAAAGGAAACAATGTTCTCAGATAATAGCTTAAAAAATTCTTCCTGAGTGATTACTTTGTCGTTATAAATATAGTTTTTGATTTTTTTGCCTTTAAAATAAACTGTCTTGCTATTATCCAAAGTAATATTCTCAACGCGTCGCAACGTTTTACCCATGTTTTCATTTTTCAAAATTTCTTTGGGCAAATGAAGTTTATAGATACCAGCTTTTCTCTTATTTTTAATAATTTTTATCTCTTGAAGGATTTCCACTTTTGAGGAGTCGACCCATTCATTTTTAACTATTTCCTGAGCGAAAACAACAAATGAATTTATAGCGAACAATAGCGTAATTATTTTTTTCATTCTGATACTTGGCAACGATAGCGGTTAAATTTTCAACTTATAAAGGCAAAATTTGGCGCAAATAAAACAAAATAAAAAAACTCAATTCCACTATTTTTATAAAAAAAGTACCACAAGAAGCGTATCGGATAAGATACTATCAGGCCGAGATAATATGAGTCAGAGTTTAAAAGTTAGCTGATTCTGAAATTATATATTTCGATCTCCAATTTATTTCAAAAGCATAGGATACTTTCAGAAAGTTCATCTTTATAAACCAAAAAAATTGCACCAAGCCAAAAAGACTTTGTGCAATTTTAAATCGAACTCTTTACCAAGTTCAGTAATCAACTAAAAATATCTTGACTTCTTAGAATCTAATTTCCCGGCTTCTTTCGCAACCTGATCTTTTGCATGTTTTAAAAATAAAATGCATCTGTTTTCGATCAATTTATCATAATCGTTATTGTTATCTTGCCCTTCTTTATTTATAGATACTACCGCCGTTTCAAACAGATATTCCATAATCTTAGTTTCTTTTTCATTTTCATGATCAAAAGGAAGCTCAATCTCCTGAATGTATTTTAATAATGAGAACAAACTGTTTATCGATAATTGATCTGAAAAGTATCCTAAATGCAAATAAATAAGTCCTAAACCAACTTGCTCAATCACTTTTCTAAAGAGCACCCTTTTAACAGCCACATGATTATCACTCAAATAATACTCTGCATCATCAAAAAGCTGTTTTGCCCTTAAAACTTTGTCTTTCTCATATTTTTCTTTGAATTCAGATTCCCAACTAGGAAGATGTTTTTTAAAATAAACAGTATAATAAGGAGCATTGTAAATTAAAAGTCCGTGCGTTTTGACATAATCGAAAAAATACTTCCGGTATGTCTTTTCCTTACGGATTAATTCTCCTGAATGGCTAAGAATGGCTACCTGATGCCTGCCTTCAAATTTTTCCAGAATAAGTCCTTCCATTGAGGAGATTTCATCTTGAGTTTGATCCAGACTAATGATCAGCAGATAAAAATGATACCCAGGAAGTTTATCAGAATAATTTTGGGGCTTACTTTTCTGATCGTGAAGTATGGTATAACCAAAACAGTAAACACATCTTATGTTTGATTGAGTTACCATCAAATCGTTAATACTTTTTAAAGCATCTTCAACAAAATAATCGGATGGAATCTTTTCGTTGAAAATATACTTTCCGGTACATTCTTGCCTGCTTAATTTCTGCATCTTTTCCTTACATAATGCTTTATACTCCAAAAATAATCTGTTCAATTCTTTCTGCATTGACTCCACTTTTATTTTTGCCTTAATCATCAGCTCCGGATCTATATCACCCATCTCTGTATTTTGCATAGCACAGGAATAAGCTTTATTAAGCATTACAACTATCTCATTATGAACTGCCATATTCTTATTGAGTATTCTTTTAAATGAAGGCGCATATTTGATGATGTAATCATATTGCTGAAACAAACAAGTATTGCTAATAAAGACGGCAGTGAAAAATTCTGAGGCACAGATATAAATATACCTTAAGGTCTGATACAAGGCAAATACGGCTTCTTCATTTTTATTTTTTCCGCTATAAACCGACACATTTCTAAAAGATACCACTGCAGCTTCCATATCAAGAGAGAATCTTTTTTTTGCTTTTTTAAGCAGCTTTTTAGAGGTGTCTTTCCGAGGGTAAAAAACTTTAGCTCCCGGTTCAAAATAAATTAATTCTTTTAACGTACAATGCTGAACAAAGTAAGGCTTTCCATTTTTAAAGCCCTTTTTAGCACAGTCAGAATCCATAAACTTAAAAATAAACTCGGGATAGATACTTATTACTTTCTCCTTTACCTGATCTAAAACCTCCTCATCCTTATCGGTCTCTTTTTTTAGAATAAAAGTGATGACTGTTACTTTATTGCTTTTAGTAAAAGACACATAAATGGCTTCTGCTCCAACAAACGGAAGTAAGTTTACAATAGCCATTTCTAATCGTTCCTTATAGGGGTTTTTCGGATCTATTCTGAGTATATAATTCATCTTTTATTCTTTTTATGTTAAACCTCATCGACCTATCTTTCCTTTACTTTCATTTTACAACTTAAAGAACGCCTGAGAATAATAGCTTTATTTTTCTTCTGAAATTTTGACTACCTTACCCTTTAGTAGTGTATTTTATGTTTTTTTTTGTACGTTTGTTTAAAACATCATTTTGTGCTTTTTTACTTACAAATATATAGATTTTATCCTATAAATAGCAATAAAAATATGTTATAATCTAAAAATAATTGCAATGATCGTAAATAGAATCTTACAAATTATTGAATATAAAGGAATTAATAGAAGAAAATTTTATATCGAAACGGGGCTTTCTAACGGCTTTTTGGATAAGGTTAAAGATGTTGGTGCCTCAAAAATAGAGCAGATACTTCGCATTTATCCTGAAATTAATCCGGAGTGGCTCCTGACAGGAAAAGGGCATATGCTTGAAAATGCTGCCTTTTTTGAGTATGAATGGGGAATTAAAATGAGTGAAATTGAAGAACCTTCTACTGTTTACGAAGTCACCACTACAAAAACACTTAAGAAGCAGTTTGTACCGGTCTATGATGTTGAAACTGCTGACGGAATGGTTTCCCTGTTTAAAGAATCTGAGGAAAAACCAATTGACTATGTCTCTGTTCCAAACTTACCCAAATGCGATGGCGCTATTTATGTAAGTGGAGATCGCATGTATCCTTTTTTAAAGAGCGGTGATCTGATCATTTATAAGAAAATGAGCAGCAGAATCGAACATATTATTTGGGGAGAAATGTATTTGGTTTCTGTAGTAACCGATGAACCGGAAGAATTTCTCCTGATCCGATGGGTACAAAAATCAGACAAAGGAGAGGAATGGATTAAACTGGTCAGTGAAAACAGTCGATACGAATCGAAGGATGTTCTCCTTAAAAATATTGAAGGATTAGCTTTAATAAAAGCGACAATTCGGATCAATTCAAACTTTTAACATTAAACACTAACAATCAAAAACTTAACTAAAATCCCCTAAAATTGTGAATATCTATTTCACAATTTTAGGGGATTTTTTTTCGGTAAAATCTATCTTTGGCATCCTTAAAAAATAATAAAGATGAGCGCAACTTGGTACGAATGCAAGGTAAAATATAGAAAAACGGACGAAACCGGAGGGCAAAAAGTTTTAACAGAGCCTTACTTGGTAGATGCTTTGTCTTATACAGAAGCTGAAAGAAGAATTAATGAAGAGATGTCGGCTTATATCAGTGAGGAATTCAAAATCACCAATATAAAAGTGGCTAATTACGCCGAAATTCACCCTTTTGAAAATACAGACCGTTGGTTTAAATCCAAAGTCTCTTTATTGGCTTATGATGAAGAAAGCGGTAAAGAAAGAAAGTCAAATATGTACATGCTGGTTCAGGCCAATGATGTGAGAGAGGCTTACGACAACACGCTGCATGTAATGCAAAGCACCATGGGAGAATATTCTATCCCGGCCGTTTCTGAGTCCCCTATTATGGATGTTTTTCCTTATTTCAGTGGAGAAGAAGGAGAAACGGAGCAATTGGAAAGATTTAATAGACTAAAAGCATCTAAACCTGCACAAGCAGCTGCGGAGGTTGTTGACCATATGGAGTTTGAAACTGCATTAGAGGAATAGGTTTTAAAATTAATGCAGGCTCTTTCAAAGAAGCTGTGAATAGTGTACACGAATCTGACAGCTTCGCTAAAGCGAAGACGCAGATTTAGGCAGATTTCTTTTTTTTAGATTTCTCTTTAAAATTATAAAAAGCAAAAGCTTCGGAATTCTCCGAAGCTTTTTTATATATAGATTTTTGCACATTTTCTAATAAAAATAGATCAATACAAAATGTTGTGGGGCTGATAGAAATTATTCCTTTTATTAACGATTTCAGCTCTACATTTAAGAGACCATTTTATTACAACTGATTTTATAATTAGCGCTACCTTCTGGCATAAAGATTTGAATGTTTAAAAAGGGCTGAAAGCCCAAAAGCATAAAAATAGTGCAACGCACTATAAATTTAGATAATGAATCATAATGCCCTGAAGGGGCATAAGCAGTCATAAATAAAGCATAAGATCTTGATTAAAAGTTGCTAACTTTCGGAAATGTCATAAAATAAGATAGGTGCTTTTTGGGTTATGCTTTCACTCTTACAGGGCTTAAAGAAGTACTCATTAGTATTCATGGCACTTCGTACCATGTTAATGCTAAGGCTCTTTCAGAGCAACAGATTCTAAATACTTGTCTATTATGGGGTAAGCTGTAAATTATTATTTTTGCAATTAAGAAATTTTAGAAAAATGTAAATTTTTAAAAAACTGTAAAAGGCTGCTACTTTCATTCCTAAAGTGATTTACAGTAAAGAGAATACTATTTTTATCACTCCACAGCTTTTGAACCTGATTCTTTTTAGACTTACTAATACTTATGCCTAATTTTATAAATCCACAGGTTTTCTTGTTGATCCATATTGGTGGTATACAAACAAGATGTTGAATTAGTGAGAATGAATCTATGGTCATTTCTGATAAAGCAATTAGTAATAACCTGCAGAGCAATGTGACATAACCATTAATTTTAATAATAAAAATAAATTATGAATAAAAGACTAATTCGTGCTGTTATTTATGTGTGTTTTATACCTGGTTTGACTCTATTAGTGGGAGCATTTTGTCTTTTTCAACAGAAATTAAATTTTATTGAAAAGGCAAGTATTGTTTATGGTACAGTTATCGAATCGATACCTCTTGCTGGCAACAAGAATGGATCACTCTATTATCCCCATGTTTCATTTGTTACAAAATCAGGTAAGCCAATAGATTTCACTTCTACTGTAGGGTCTTCTCTTCCGAATTACATGGAAGGAAGTTCTGTTAAGGTTTTGTATGATCCAACTAATCCGAATAAAGCGGAGATTGATGGGATTCACGGTTACATTGTAGACCCAATGCTTTTGGGTGGTCTTGGCGTATTTTTCTTTTTAATGGGTTTAGGTGTTGTTTTAAACGAGTATCAAAAAAGTAGTAAAAAGGACTGATATTGAGTTTTCAAGCCTTTGATTTTTGAATTTACATAATATTAAAAGCAGAATAATAGCGACTCAGAAGTAATGAGCGGGATCTTTATGGATTCCGGAATTTTGCGGGGTTACTCGCATTAAAATGCTTTAGAATCTTTTTGGGTGCAGTGATGACTTCTTTACGAATAGAATCAAACCATTCTACTTCTTTAATGAGCTCAGCGCAGCATTCGTTTTTGGAATTATAAAAGCAACTTTTAATATTGATTTTGTCATTCATGAAGCAATATTTCATCTCAACAAAAAAATGTTCCGTAAACATTAGGTTTTTATAACAGACCAGTGCATATTTTCCTTCTTGTAAATCGAGTTGTAAAGAATTTAGCTTTTCTCTTGAAAATCCATTTTGAAATAAAAAACGGTAGAGTAATCGTTGTGTATAGGAGTTGTATGCGGTCTTCTCCATGACCATGAGATCGTTTACGTCCTCGCCTGTAACAATATAATTTTTGCAGATCATTTGAAATTTTTTAGGTTAATAGAAGAAGAGGCCAGCTAAGTATGAAACTGACCTCTAATCAATAGTCATGTTTAATAATCTTTTAAAGTAAAAAGTGATTGGGCTGGTTAATGTTGAATTGGGGAATTCTACTTACCAATTAAGCCTGATCTTTTACAATGGATTATTTAACTAATAAAAAATTGTAACTAATCTTAATTTTGTCGGCAATTTTCTTTCTGACAAGACTTGGTATTTCGATGTCAAAATCTTCAGGTTTGACTTCAAATGAACCTACAGTACTAAGACCATTGGCTGCCTTGGATATTTTGATGCTTACTGCTATAGGTTTTGTTTTTCCATGAATGGTAAGATCGCCTTTTAGAGTAAAATTTTTAGGGGTATTGGTAATTTTAGAACTGTCAAAATCTTCTAATTTGCCTTTTAAAGTTGCTTTTGAAAACTTTTCAGACTCCATATAATTTTCGTTGAAATGTTCCTCCATTAAAGCAACTTTAAATCGAAAACCTTTTATCAGAACCAGAGCTGCGAAATCTCCTGTAGATTGATCCAAAATTGCAGACACGCTTTTATTTTCAGCAGCAACTTCTTCATAGGTAGGCATAGTAGCCTGAAATTTTATAGTACCTGTTTTTGTGATTACTTTTTGTGCAAATCCATCTGTGTTTATCAAAATAGTCAACAGTACTATAAAGAAATTAAGAAACGATTTTTTCATAATAATTAATTTTCTTTTAGTCCGTCTGTATTCCATTTCACAATCAAATCGATATTGGTCTGAGACATTCTTCCTGCCTGAGGCATAATTCCTTGCTGACCGTTTTGTAGTTGAATTCGGTTCAGTAAACTGGCACCTTCAGTGGCTGTTTTTACTTCGGCATAAGTGGTCAATGGTCTGAAACCTGCGGATCTTCCGCTTTGATGACAGCCTACGCAATTGGCATCAATAATTGCTTTTACATTTTTAGAATAACTAATTGCAGTGGTTGGTGTTTCAGGTCCCGGAGTAGGATTATCTGTAACCGGAGGAGTTTCTATATCTTGGTAAGTATCAGAATCACTGCAGCTTGTAAATGTTAGTGCAGCTGCTAAAATTGTAAATGCTAATGTTTTTTTCATGGTTTTCTTGTTTATAGTTATTAAAATACTCTGTATAAGTTAAATCCGAAAAAGAAATCTCCTTTCCCCCAGTTTCCGGCGGCATTAGTAAGGTATCCGCTTTCGCTCATAGCTTGTGAATTGGTGAAAATTAATTGAAATACATGCCCTCCGGTTTCGACATCGAGACCAACGGACAGTGGGTTTTCATAAAAATTAGGTTTATTAAAATTGTGCATGTATTCTAAATTGACAGACAATCTTTTAGTGATTTTATAACGTCCGCCACCACCAAAAGAAAATTGGTTGTCTCTTTCCAAGTCTGGATTGTAAAGATTTCTATGCACAAATGAGGGTACTAGTTCTAAGGATAGTTTTTCGCTAACTTTTCTAGATATTAGTAATTGTTGTACATAAGTCATACGGTGCTTAAATTCTAAACCAGGATATTGATCTTTTTCCAAAAATGTATTGATATCCGCAACACTGTAGCCAACAATGTCTACAGGAAAGCTGTCGCTTTGTCTCATCATTCGGTATTTCACTCCTGTTTCATATAATTTATTTAAGGTATGTCTGGACAGGCTTACGGATAGCCAATCGGTAACACCATAAATACCGCCAAGTTTTGTGGTGGCATTATCAAGGCCCAAAAAACTGTCAAAACCATCTTTAACAGTGCCAAAACGGTGTGAGACTACAAAATAGAACTCTTTTTTTGCAGGCATTTTTGTGGTCTGTAAGGTCACCAGCTGCAAGGCTTTAAACGTTGCTGTAGAAAAGTTTTTTTGTACCTGAGCAGAGTCAAGGCTGTTTAGTAAATCATCTTGCGAATAGGCTATAGTAGCCAGGAAGAAGCAGATTGGGACTAAAATTTTTTTCATAAATGGAGGAATTGATTTATTGATTAATGGTGCATTGGTCTAGTTTGACTTCTTGAAATAATTCATCAAAGCCAATGCATTTGCCTTTAACGGTTACTTTACTGTTCAATAATTTGTCTTTTGTTTTTTGGGTTAACAGACAAAAAATGTTGTTTTCAAGTATCACGGCAGAATCGGTTTCTTTGGTTACTTTTCCGGTTATTTCTATCGTTTTATTGAGATATAATGAATCTGCTTTTTCTGTATTTGAGTTATAATCATCAAGCAATTTTACTGTTGTTATGCTAAACTCAGGTATTTCAGATTCTATATTGCGTGCTTCCTTGAAGAGAAAACCGTAATAAAAATAGAGGCCTGTCGAAATCAATACTAATGAGGCTGTAATTGCGAATGCGATTTTTTTTGGGTTCATTTTTTATTCTTTTTTTGATAGGGTTCAGTAGTAAAACAGCTTTAATGCGGATTACCCTACTTTAAAAGCGATATTTTTTAAAAAAAGTACGATATTTTTTAAAATTCGGTTAGTAATAGTGTGAGGATGAGGTTTTAAGGTCTAGGCTCTTTAGTTGTTGTAAGGTTGGAGAAAAGGTGAAAATTCAAGTTAGTCCAACCGAAAGTTGAACTAACTTGAATAATAACAGGCTAAGTGAGCGTATAAATGAATTGGATAGAAATAGTATGTTTCTTAGATCGCAAGCGGCGAATCTTTTACGGGTACTGGCCAAACAGCGGGACTTGGAAAACTAATTCCTTTATTGGCGCCTCTTACGTTGGCATCTTGACCAAAATAATACAAAGGCCAACCGTTGTAAACCAATTGAGATTTGCCAAATACCGTAATGACAGAAAATTTTGATTTGTCAAGAGTAGAAGGAACGACTATTTTGTCTGTTTCATAGATAGGCCAAACGGCATTGTTTGAAAAATCTGCTTTTGTAAAATTGTTTTTCTTGAAATTATCATTCTTAAAAGTATACAGCGTCAGTCCTTTTGCGTCTGTAAAGTACGTTGTAAGGCCATCACCAACAGTGTAATCAGATTTGTAGTTTTTTCCGTCATGTCCCAGAAGCTGACTTCTGACTAACATAATCGAATAGTCCGGTTTGGCTATAAACCAAACACCGCCAACACCATCTCCTGTTGTTTGTCCGGCAGTTTCGGGTGTATTAGTTCCGTTTACACTTGGCGCATAGTAATACAATGGCCATCCTTTGTAAGTCAGCTGTTTTTTACCCGATGTGGTGGTTATGGTAGCAAAATCAGAGAGTGTTAATCCACTACTTAATTTTTCAGCAGTTAAATTGTCTGCATAAAATGGAGGCCACACAGCTTCGCATCCGCCTGTACACGAGGCTTGACCCTTGGCGTCTGTTGCGAAAAAATATAAAGATTTTCCATCTTTATCAGAAAGATAAGAGCCTAATGTGGTACTTGTGGAAAGTGCAATTTCTTTTTTGGCTTCCGGACTAATCGTATCGTTGTCTTTGTCATTGCTACAGCCTGCAAAAAATAGGATTGCCGTAAGAGCAGTAAAAGCTAGTTTAAATGGTTTTGATTTCATGGTTTTTTAATTTAGGTTATATGAAGTGGGAAATGTGCTTTACATCTTTAGTAAAGTGTTTTATTATAATGTCCAGATATCAGCAAGAGGTACTTGCTTTGGGTAGTTAATTAGCGTAATGAATTTGATGTCTATGAACTGTCATAGAAAAAATACGCTAAATGGTATTGGATGAAGTTGTTTCCTAAAGTCACTTTTTATTTTTTTGATAAGATTCAATAGTAAAACAGCTTTGATAAAGGTTACCCTACCAAAGAAAAGTTGTTTTATGAAAAAAAAGAAAAAGTAATTTTAGGTAGACCTTGTGGAATAAGGTTAGAATGAAACTCTAAAACTCATGTTTGGAGTTCTTTGCAATGAGAAAGTTTCAACTTCTTCTATAGAATTAGTTAAAGAGCTTACTCTGTAATATTCACTGATTTCATTCTTTCGGTTTAGGATATTCAGAATCGACAAACCTAGTTTGTATTGAATTCCATTTGTAGTTTCCCACTTGTACGTAGAGGAAATGTTAACTTGTGAAAAAATATGGACATTGGTATTGTTTGGTTTGTTGTATACCAATACAGGATCTGAGAGATTAATTTGCGAAAAATCAGGCGAGGTTTTTGGTCTGCCGGACGACCATTTTGTACCCAGGGCTATTTTGAAATTGTTCTTTTCGTAAATTCCTGCCCACGATACCGTATGCATTACCTCAAAATTGTTGGGAAAACTTGGAGGTTCAAAATTGGAGAAATAATAATTATTGTGGTTATATGTATAACTCAACCAGGTTAAAAAGTGATTCATTTTTTTCTGAACCAACATTTCAGTTCCAAAAACCTCATAATCACCAGTCATTCGAACAAATTCCAATTGATTCTGAAAACCCTGACTCGAGGTTATAATTCCCGATACTTTTTTGTAGAAATTTTCTATATCCAGTAGCCAGTTGTTCTTTTTGTAGAATAAATTTAAAGAAACTTGTTTACTCCTTTGAATGGGAATGGTTGAATTGTTCGAAACAATCCAGCGTCTTTTTTCGATACCAAAATAATCTTTTTGCAAATCAATAATTTGCTGCGAATTTTGGCTTTTTAACTCAGCCAGCAGTTCTAAATTTAAACTCTTGTTGATGCCATAATTAAATTGAATGCGAGGTTCAACATTGTATTTTTTAAATTTTTCAATATAATTAAGACGAGCCCCTGCTTTAAAATAGATTCGGGAAAGTGTGTCGTTGTATTTTCCTTCTAAAATTAACGCATGGGTTTTTAGTACATCTTTTACTTTACGATAAAAATCTGGATTAGTTACTTGTTCTAAATTAGCAACACCAATCTCGTTGAACTGATAGCCATCGCTAAAGCTAAATCGGGAGTTGATAATATGGTGGTTTTCCAGATTAATTCCATTATTATTCACTGTATTCTCCTGAATCACGATTTGATCTCCAATAGTCGTTTTTTGGTTGGCCAAAAGTTCATAAGCCGAATTATAAACATTAATTTTGGTTGTATTATAGTTGTTCCAGTTTCTTTTCCACGACAAATTTCCGCCATAATTTTGTTGGCGTAAAACATTGTTTTCCGATTTGTTCATGTCGTATACCGTTGCACTTTGAAAAACTTCCAGGTTGTCTTTAATCGTAATTAAATCGAGTACAATTTGATCTTTAGCACCTATTTTGTGCGTATATTTTAAGGTAGCATCATAAAAGTCAAATTTTTTATCACTGCGATAATTTATATTTTGTTTTTCTGAAAAGTCGGTGATCGTAGTGTTTTGAAATACTTTATTAAAATATTCCTTATAGGTTGGGGTTTCTACAAAATCGGTAATCGATTTACGTGCCGAAATTTCGATAGAACTCTTTTTGGAAAGATTGTACTTGGCGTAAACATCAGCGTTTATCATATTGATTCCGGCGCTAAAAGTATTTTTTTCAATTGTTTCAGGAGTAGAGGAAATGGCTACAACGCTGGACACACTCTCACCGTAGAATGCAGAGCTCCCGTTTTTGTAAATAGAAATGGTATGTGCTAAATTGGGATTAAAAACAGATATTAAGCCAAAAAAATGTCCGGTTTGGAACATTCGTATGCCATTCCATAAAAATAAATTCTGATCGTGAGTGCCACCGCGTACGTTAATGCTGGAAACACTTTCGTCAAGACTGTTGACACCTGGAATTTGCTGCATGGTTTGCAAAGCATCAGGTTCTATAAGTCCTGGTAGAATACCAAATTTCTTAGGTTTAATTTCAAAAGATCCGTCCGGGCTTTTTGAAATCCCTGAAGCTAAAATAGCATTGGCTTTAATTTCTTGAAGCTCTGTTATTTCAGACTCTAATGTTATGTGCAGGCAATTTTTGAAAGAGGAATTATTGACTACAATTTTTTTGGTGATAAAACCAACATGACTGACCAGAAGGGTGTTTTTGGAGTCTTTTTTAAATTCAAAATAGCCATTGGAATCGGTTGAAACCTGAGTTTTGTTAAGCAGGTTAACATTGGCATTTTCAATAGGTTTTTTAGTGTCATTAGAAAAAACATAACCACAAATTAGTGGGACTTCGGTTTCGTTTTTATAAATATTGATAAATTGGTTTTCTATGTTTTCAAACGACAGATTCGTTTTTTCTGTCAGATATTGTAGTTTCTCATCTAAAGTAAGCGATTTTTTAGGAGGATTTAGTTGTAGACCGCTAATATTGTCTTCTGTGTAATTGAAGCTTACCTTATGTTGTTTTTCAATAGTCGCTATAATTTTTTTAAAAGGCACAGCTTTTCCTTTGTCTTGAGAGAAAACATTCAGGACAAGAAAAAATATAAAAAACAAAAAATGAAACCGTTTGGAGAATGACATTTATTTCTCGTCAAATATTATCTTATTTTTGGAGACTTTTTTAGCCTCTAAATGATAGGTTGTACTAATAATTTGTATCGCTGTATTTAAATCCTTAGCGGGTAATTTTCCGGTAAATAGAGAGGTGGTATCTTTTGTATTTAGTTCGATTGTAATGTTGTATTGTCTTTCAACTTCGTCCAGTATCGTTCTAATGTTTTCTTGGTAGAAATATATTTGATTGTCAATCCATTCGGGTTTTAACGAGTTTATAGTGGTGTTTACCTGTTTGCCATTTTCAAAATTAACGCTTTGTCCGTGAGTTAACACAATTTGAGTGTTTGCATAATTCACTCTTACACGTCCTTCATAACAAACGACATCAAACTTGTTTTTTCTTACCTTAACATTAAATTGAGTTCCTAAAACGGATACTTTTCCCAGGCTGGTCTGTACTTCAAATCGTTGGCCTTTGGCCACCTTAAAATAAGCTTCTCCTTTTAATTCAAGGTGTCTGTTGTTGGTCCAGTTCCATTTTTTATACCTTATTTCAGAACCGGAGTTTAGGACTACTTCAGAATTATCGGGTAACGAAAAAGTGGTTTTCTCTCCAAAATTTGCGGTTTGAGTCTGAGGAATCAAAAGTTTCATAACAAACGTAATTCCGAGTACCAACACAAAGACAGCGGCAGCTCGAAACATCCAGTTTTTGTATAAGGGAATTGCTTTTGGAGTTACCGTTTTCTGATTCAGTATGTTAGATAACATGGTATTTTCATCCAAATCACCTACTTCTAAGTGAGCAGTATAATTCTTGATTTTTTGGTATTTTTCAAAATCGGGACTTGCTTCAAATTCAGCTAATTCATCTTGAGATAAATCATTGTTAAGCCATTTTGCTAATAAGCGATTTTTTTTCATTATGCTGGTATTATGTTGTTAAAACAATTGAATCTAAATTTACCCTACTTCTATAAATCAATTTCTTTGCGTAAGCTTAGCAAAGCTAGATGAATACGTTTTTCAACTGCCTTTACGCTAATATCTAACGCTATGGCAATTTCGCTGTATTTTTTTCCGTCAATTCGATGCATCAGAAAAGCGATACGTTGTTTTTCGTTTAAATTTTCAATGGCTTTCAAAAGTTTAGCTTGAAATTGTTTCTCTTCCAGAATATATTCCGGATTTTCATTTGTTTTATCTAAGCCGCTGAAGTTTTTCTCATATCTCAAAACAACTTTTTGATGTGCAATTGCGTTGAGACTGCTATTATTGGCAATCGTATAGAGGTATGTTTTTGCTTTTTCCAGCGGTACCGAAGCGCAGTTTTGCCAAAGTTTTACAAATGCCTCCTGGGCTAAATCTTCTGCCTGATCGATATTGCCAAATTTGTAAAAAAGAAAATTGCGAAGTGCCTTTATGTGACTTTTAAAAAAAATCGAAAAGATCATTTCGTCGCAAGTATTGGATTGGTTTTTTTGTGGCATTTCGTTTTTCAGTTGTTACCTTGCAAAAGTATTTGTTTTTGGTTTAAGTAGGGTAAAAGCAAAGCTGATTGTTTTATACAAACAGGAAATATTGATTTCTGTTGATAATTAATGTTTTATAAAATGAAATGGAAATCCCTGATGAGGATTTATTAGAAAACAAATTCTGAATTTTTGTTACCTTTGTAAAAATATAAGTATGTTCCCTTTAAAAAAATATTTATCTATAGTGGTTCTCTTGTTCTTATTGTCTTGTCAGAGCGAAACAGACGAGAAAGACGATACGGCACAAGGAACAGTCACAAATGTTTCGCCACTTGCTACTTATCTGCAAAGGGTTGCAATGGTACAAACAGTGCAGGATAATGTGATCGACGGATCGAGTTATTGTACTATTAGGCTGCCATATACCGTTACGGTTAACAATGTAAAAATTGCTATAAATTCCACTGCCGATTATAAAAAAGTCACAGACAATATAAATGCAAATGCATATGATGATGATATTGTTAAAATAGATTTTCCTGTAACAATGGTATATTATAATTACATTGAAAAAAACATACCAGCTGAATCTGACTTCAAAGCTTTAATCGACTATTGGAATCTTAACCCTGATTTGTTGTCTAAAATTAATGGACTAAACATTAATTATCCCATAACGATTAATAGCTATAACAGTGCAAATCAAATTGCAAGTTCTGTTTCTATTATTAGTGATCAGGCTTTCTTCAATTTTATAAAAAATTTGAATAGCAGTCAGTATATCTCATTAAGATATCCCATTTCGATAGCAGATTATAATAATCAAACAAAATCAATTGCGAATAATTTAGAGTTCGAGAATGCAATAAAATATGCCATTGACAATGCTCCTGAAAATAATCTTGTAACACTCGATTTTGTGCAAACCATAACAAAGGGGAGTTGGGAGATACCATATTTTTTTGATGATTCAGAAAAGACGTCCTCTTATACAGGTTATTTATTTGTTTTTAAAAGTGATAAATCTGTAGTGGCTACTAAAGGAGCGGCATCACAAACTGGACAATGGGAAAGCACATTGCAAAATGGGGTTAGAGAAGTTAAAATAGAGTTTAATTCAGAGCCACTAAATAAATTGAATCGAAACTGGAAGTTGTTTGAGTTTAATAATTCTCAAGTTCGATTGCGTGATGTCAGTACTACTACTGATTATCTTTATTTGCAAAAACAATGATACTCGCAGAACAATGTTTTTCATGTCAGCCAGATGATTTTGCATGTACTCTTATTACAAAAGAAATTATTGATCGTTTAAATTAAATACCTGCTTATATAGAGTAACAACCCTACAGGTTTTAAAATCTGTAGGGTTTGTTTTTTATTCCTAATATATAAGAGTAGTTTTTGTCCAGCTGAGCAAAGTCAAAGCCTTTAAGCTTGTAATTTGATATTTGGAATTCTATACTATAATATAAGGAGTTTTTTTGTCGAGCTGAGCGAAGTCGAAGCCTTTATCCTTGGTATTTGGAATTCTATACTATAATATAGCGTAGTTTTATTGTCCGGCTGAGCGAAGTCGAAGCTTGGTATTTGAGATTCTATACTATAATATAAAGAGTGATTCTGTCCAGCTGAGCGAAAATGCAAGAAAAGTAGTTTCTGTCCGGCTGAGCGAAGTCGAAGCCTTTATCCACTGCTATCGAGGCTAGGGCATGGATTCTCAAAGGAAAGATCGGCCATAAAACAAAAACCTCGCGCGTTTGCGTCTTTGCGAGATTAGTAAAAACCCAGTAAGAATGGGGCTTTGTATCTAAGAGTTTTATTTGAAGGAAGAAAAATCTTTCAAACCTGAAAATAGTTTAATTTGTAAAAGAGGTGTTATCAGACTGTTAAGAGAAAGTTTTAAAAAAGATTAAAAATAAGTTTAGAAAAAGCTTGTGAAAGCGGATAAAGTGACTACTTTTGCACCCGCA
>NZ_CAGKLC010000080.1 GCF_903469665.1 Flavobacterium sp. UGB4466
GTGTTATATATTATAGAAAAAAAAGAAATTTACTCTTTTTTTTCTACTTTTTTCTAGGAATTGTGCATGGGCAATGTGTGCCTACTTTTACAGATTCGGTTTTATATAATCCGGTTTGTTCTTTTCAATGGGTTACACACCCATCAGGAGGACAGGTCAGAATTAATTTATCTCCTTTAACGTTCAATAATACCTATACATTTACAACCGTTGGGGAATCATCAGAAGATACTTTTCTGGCTTTGTATAATAGTTCGGGTGTATTGTTAGCATCAAACGACGATGCATCTGATTGTATAAAATGCAAGCAATCAACAATTCAGTTTAATTCACAGGCTTTTTATTCAGGTGCATACGTGATCATATCAAAAAGCGGATGTCTGGATTTAAATAATGTAATTATGAGATTTAATGCAATTAATAATTATGATCCCCCGCCAAAAATAATTGAGCCCGAAATTCCATTTTATCCCTGTAAAAGTAAAAGTGTTTATCTAAAATCATCTGCTATTGTTTTACCAGCAAAACCCTGGTCAAGTTCTGACCCAAGTCTTGCGACGGTAGATCCTGAAACCGGAGAGGTAAAATTTTTAAAAGAAGGTATCGTGAAAATTAAATTACGGGGAAATTTAAACTGTGAAACAATAAAGACTTATAATATTATAAATATACCGCAGACTTCTGTAATTACTCATGATTAAAATTTTGACACATAAAATTCTAAAAAAAGTACTGGTTTTATTAACTGTATTTTTTTTCTCATCTGTACAAGCCCAATTAACAACTTCTACGCAAAAGGTATGTTTTGGCACAAGTAAGAAATACTCAGTTGATTTGGCTGATGGCGTATCGGGAACTCCGGGTTCTACATATAATTGGCGTGTAGTTGAGGCAATGTTTTCCGGGGTTATTCAGAATCAAAACACTAATTCTATTACCGTAGATTGGGGATCTACTCCAGTAGGGGAGTATCATTTAGAGGTAACAGAAACTAATTCTGCTTGTTCAGGAGATAAAGTTACTTTAGTGGTAACCATTGTGGATCTTCCGGTAGTTACAGTAAATGATGCTGTGATTTGTGAAGGTTCGAAAGCAACTTTATATGCGACAGTAACACCCCCAGATACTGGAAATGACTATGTTTATGAATGGACCACACCCTCTGGAGGAAATCCCGGTAATGTTTCAAGTATTACTACTGGTACAGCTGGTAATTATAGTGTAAAAGTGAAAAATTCTTTAGGATGTGTTAGTATTGCTTCTAGCGGGATTGTTGTTGTAAACCCGTTACCATTGGCTGAGATTACCCCGAAAGGATCTACTACTTTTTGTTTTGGTGGAAGTGTGGTACTAAATGCAAATACTGGATCTAATTTGAAATATCAATGGAAAAAAGGCGGAATGGATATTATAGGTGCAGTAAACAGTTCCTATGTTGCAACAGAAAGCTCCGATTATAGTGTACAGGTTACAAATGGAAATAATTGTATAAAAACATCGGCCCCAATTAGCGTTAAAGTCAATCCTCTTCCTGTTGCCGAAATTACAATTTTACCAGCTGAGTCCTTAGAATTTTGTGAGGGTGGTAGTGTTACATTACTTTCGAAGATGAAAACTAATTTATCATATGAATGGAGAAATAAAAACAATGTTATCGTAGGTACTTCAGCCTCTTACAAGGCAACCGAAAGTTCAGATTATACACTTAAGGTTATTGATGCAAATGGCTGCTCAGCTATTTCAAAAGCTACATCAGTTATAGTACATCCATTGCCTGATGCATCAATAACAGCTATTGGTCCTACTACATTTTGTGATGGTGACAGTGTAGTTTTGAAAGCAATTGAAAAGCCCGGGTTCTTATACCAATGGCAACGAGACACTATTGATATAATTGGTGCAAACAATAGTTCTTACAAGGCAACTGAAAGTTCTAATTATACGGTAACTGTTACGGATAGTAATTTTAGTACAAATTGTTCAAGAACTTCACCATCTCCCGTTAAAGTTGTAAAAAAGTTATTACCGGTTACTAGTCCTATTTCTTATGATTAAATATAATTTGAAAAGTTATAAAAAACACAAATGATGCGAATAGTATTCAAATCGAAGCAAAGTTATTCTTTTTCTCTTAAGATTGTATTAGCCTTATTTCTTGTTTTTTTTTCTTTTTGCTCCCGGGGGCAACAAATAATTTGCTTTGGCAGTGTGAGTAATTATGGAGTTGACAGGTCTGAGAATTTAGGTTTAGGGACATCAGGATCTGTGTATAATTGGATCATTAAGGATTCACGTTTTGTTGGAAAGATACTAAAGCCTTATAATGACAGAACTAATGAGATCAGTATAGAATGGAAAGATACTCCACCTGGAGATTATCTTTTAGAGGTAAATGAAAAGAATGATTATTGTACGGGTTTAAGCCAAATACTTTTAATTAAAATCCTTCCTTTACCATTTGTAAATTTGCCTGATCAGTATCTCTGCGTTGACCCTGTTACAAATCAATTATTGAACCCAATTTTGATTGATACAAAATTATCAAATGAATTATATAAATTTAAGTGGAAATGTGATGGGGTAACATTACCGGATATTGATTCCGGAATTATAGTTAGTAAAATAGGAACTTATACGGTTGAAATAACAGACCAATTAACCGGGTGTGTAACCAATGACAGTTCAGTCGTTGGTAAATCTTCGTCGGCTATTGCATCGGTAAAGGTTAACAGTATTTTTTTTGATATTCAGGATATTATTATTTCAGTTACAAATGGTATCGGAAATTATGAATTTTCTATAGATGGAATAAATTTTCAGGATGCCCCTTCTTTTTCAGTATCTAAATCCGGAATTTATCAGGTTGTTATTCGTGATAAAAATGGCTGTAATCAGATATTTCTAACTGCGAATGTGATTAAGTATCCTAAATTTTTTACCCCTAATGAGGATGGTTTTAATGATATATGGAAAATCGATGATTTGTTGCCTTCAATGAATCCAAAAATTAGCATTTTTGACAGGTATGGAAAATTGTTAAAAAAAATAAATACAATTGGAGAGGGCTGGGATGGAAAATATAATGGTATTGACTTATTTTCTGATGATTATTGGTTTTTGATAGAGTATACCAATACTGATGGAAGCCCAGCGGTATTTAGATCTCACTTTTCTTTAAAAAGGTAGTCGTTTAGAGTATTGCTTTAAAATAATAAAATAAGGTTTTGCAAAATAAACTGATTTCTAAAGTTTAAAAAAAACATAAACAAAACACCAGTCTTTCGACTGGTGTTTTGTTTTTTGAAGCACTGTAACTTATTTTTAAAAAGGACTTTTGTCCCGCTATTCACTCTATCTTTTCCCTGCTAAAAAAGCAGGAAAAAGGATGCCGTTTCTATCGGGGCTATGCGATAAATTTTGGTTTTTCATAAGAAAGGGTTTTTTTTTTTAAAGTATTTTGACGAAATAAAGATTTGATTTTTAATGGTTTATTTGTTTTGTCGAAAGAATTAACAAATTTGAAAAGCAACCATTGCCATCCAACGGCATCTTCATAGTAATTAACAATTAATTATTATTTTATATGAAAAGGTTTAAATTAAAATCAGTTTTTGTAGTATTATTTTTAACGATTGGATTGGCTTCATGCAGTAACGATAATGACGCACCAAGTATTCCTGAATCAATTACTAAAGCTGCTTTAGTGACCGAAGTGAAAGGTCCTGCAACCGGGAAGGTTAATGAAGAACTGAGCTACGATGTTACCTTTATTGTCGATAACGCTTGTGGAGAATTCAGTAAAATTGGTGAAGTGACCATTGGGGGAGTAAAAGGACTACAAGTTGAAGTTAAGTATCCAACAGGAGTTTGTACTACTCAGGTACCAGATCCTAAAAAGACAGTTTACAAATTTAAGTCCGCAACAAAAGGAACATTTGAAATCAAATTCAAAAAATCGGAAACGGAATTCGTAACGACGAAAGTGGTTATTGAGTAATTAAGTTTTTAGACGATAAATCTTAGGTAACGAAACCATTTTGCAATCATTTGATTCTTTAATAGAGAGGGATGTTTGTAAGATGGTTTTCTTTTTTATAAGAACTGGAAGATAGGTGTTCTTTGTCATTCTTTCAAAAAACACTATTTTTGCACTCTAAATTTTATGTCATGCCGAAAAGAAAGTATAAAATAGCCGTTATTCAGTTAAATCTGAATGATGTTGCCGAGAATAATCTTAAAAAATGTATCAGCTGGGTAAAAGATGCTGCCAATAAAGGAGCTGAAGTAATCTTGCTGCCTGAATTGTACAGCAGTCATTATTTTTGCCAAAGCGAAGATGTAGATAATTTTGCATTAGCCGAACCACTTTACAGTACTTCATTTATTGCTTTTAGTGCCTTGGCAAAGGAATTAGGAGTGGTAATTATTGTTCCTTTCTTTGAGAAAAGAATGGCTGGAATTTATCATAATAGTGCTTACATCATTGATACGGATGGAACAGAAGCAGGGTTATACCGTAAAATGCACATTCCGGACGATCCGCATTTCTATGAAAAATTCTATTTCACACCAGGTGACCTAGGTTTTCAGGCTATTGAGACTAAAAAAGGAAAAATCGGAACCCTTATTTGCTGGGATCAATGGTATCCGGAAGCAGCACGTATTACTGCTTTAAAAGGAGCTGAGGTTTTATTTTACCCAACAGCAATTGGATGGCATCCAAAAGAAAAAGAAGAGTATGGAGTAAATCAATATGGTGCATGGATGAACGTAATGAAAGGCCATGCTGTTGCAAATGGTGTTTTTGTTGCCGCTGCAAACCGTATTGGATTAGAAAAATATATTGAAGGAACAGAAGGAATTCAGTTTTGGGGAGCTTCGTTTATCGCGGGACCTCAAGGTGAGATTTTAGCTCAGGCTTCTCATGATCAGGAAGAAATTCTAATTGCTGAAGTTGATTTGGATCTACAGGAAAACGTACGTCAGAACTGGCCATTTTTCAGAGACAGAAGAATTGATGCTTTTGGCGATATTACCAAAAGAGCGATTGATCAATAAGTCAAAAATACCTTTATAGAAAGGTAAAGAAGTAGAGGCTGTTTAATTTTAAACAGCCTCTTTTTTTTAGCAGAGACAATATTGTTTTAAAATTTTAGCTTTAATTCGACGCTGATAAAATGGATAGACACCGATTTTTTTCTCTTTAAATGAGTTTACAATTTTTTAAAATCCGTTTTTATCCGCGTTTTCGCGATAGCGAATCTGTTTTATCGGCGTTGAAGTTAGACGTAGAATGCTAAAGCTTTTTGGACTTTAATTCCAATCTTAATTATTTATATGCAAAAGAGGCTGTTTAATTTAAACAGCCTCTTTTTTTTAGCAGAGATAATATTGTTTTAAATTTTAGCTTTAATTCGATGCTGATAAAACGGATTTACTTCGTAAAAACACGGAGAGACACCGATTTTTTTCTCTTTAAATAAGTTTACAATTTTTAAAATCCGTTTTTATCCGCGTTTTCGCGATAGCGAATCTGTTTTATCCGCGTTGAAGTAAGACGTAGACTAAAACTGCTTTTGGACTTTAATTCCAATCTTAAGTATTTATATGCAAAAGAGGCTGTTTAAAAATTTAAACAGCCTCTTTTTATACTAGCTTAGAATTGTTTATTTCACCTGGAAAGTAACTCTTCTTACGATTTGACGCGCTTCTTTTGAATTTTTGTTCACAGAAGTATCTTCACCATTAGCAATTACATTCAGTCTTGAAGCATCGATTCCTGCATTTGTTGCAATCTTTTTAACTGCTTCAGCTCTTTTTCTTGATAATTCAGTATTGTAGCTTGAGTTTCCAATTTCGTCTGCATAACCAATGATATCAGCAGATTTACCAGGATTGTTTTTCAGGTATTTCACTAAGAAATCAACACCGGATAGAGAAGTATTGGTTGGTTTAGAAGAATTGAAATCAAAGTATACATTTACATACCCTCCGTTAATTAATTCTTCAACCGTTTTGTTTGTTGGAGCAGCTTCACTTCCTTTTTTAGCATAAGTTTTATCTAAATAGCTTTCTAATTCGTCCGGAACACCATTTTGATTGGTATCAATAGATTGTCCTTTAGTGTTAACAGCCACTCCTGAAATTGTATTTGGCTCTAAATCATACAAATCAGCAACACCATCTTTATCGGTATCAATAAGATTAGTTTCAATTGTATTCACTCGGTCTTCTAATTTGTTCAGTCTTTCATTGTCTTCAGAATACCAGTCAGCATGTTTTGTGTTTTTACCTAAGTAAAACGTCAAACCAACAGATGCATTTAACAGCACACCATCTAATGAACCGGTAGCAGGAACTCCTTTTCCATCGAAGTTGTGGTTTTGTCTTCCGTTAACAATTCCGGTAAGATCTCCGGTTAAAGCAACTCTGTTGCTTAGTCTCACTTGTCCGGTTAATCCCATAATTCCGTGAGCCATATAATCTTTCCCGTCAAAACCTTTATCGCTGCTTAATTGAGAAACCCCAAAACCTCCATGTGCCAATAAACCGAAAGTATTTGTCCAGGTTTCAAAGTTTAAAGCTCTTCCAAGGTTAACAACCCCTTGTAAACTTGCTCTGTAATATTTGCTATCAAACTCCGGAGTGTCTTTACGTTCCTGAAATTGATCGTATCCAACATCCAGTTTCAAACCAAATTTAGGATTAAACATATATCTTGCTCCTAAATCGGCATGAAACGGACTAACTGATTCCGTTGAATAACCAGGTGTTATGGCTCTCATAGGTTTGTTTAAACCTCCGTTTAATTCTATAGACCATTTATTGTAAGCAGGTTTGTCAATTGTAGACGGGGCCGATGTCGTTGTCGTGTTTTGTGCACTGGCAACGATTGATAGTAGTAAAAGTGATACTGAAGCTAATTTCTTTTTCATGATATCCAAATTTTTATTTAATATTATTTTTGAGCCTTAACTTTTAAACTCAGGACAAATTTATAGTACGAAATTTAGATAGTGTTCTATTTGGTCTTACATAATTCCCATCTTTTGGGTTTTAATTATGCAAATATGTTAATGAAATCAAAATATTTGGTCAAAAAAAGGGGCTAAATTTAATTTTTAGCCCCTTTTTGAAATTGTAAATGTGAAGGTTATTTTAAATCTGGTTGGTATATTTTTACAGTTCCATCTCCTTCACTACTAACGACTAACAAACTTCTTTTGGTTGGACTTTTAGAAGCCGGAATGAAGAGTATTCCTTCCGGAGCGTCACCGGTTTTTACCGTCTGTAAATATTGTGGTGAAGCAGGATTGGTTACATCATAAGTCATAAAAGCATCAGATCTTTCTAAACCAACAAATAAAATATTCTGAGATCCCATTTTAGCGGCAACGACTGCTTCCGGCTCAGAGCCTTTGTCATCGCTACGTTTGTCATCGTAGGTTCCAAGTTCATTTGTTTTTTTATCTGCATCATTTTTACTATCATAAACAATTTTTCCGGTATTCCCATTCCAGATAGAGAAGGAGCGGGCCCCAAAAGCGACCAACTCATCCAGGTCACCGTCGCCGTCACCATCTCCCATATCGGCAATAAGGTTAAGTCTTCCTAAATTAGTCTCCAATTTTAAAGTGGCAGCATCAGGAAAAGCAGTGGCATCCAGTTTCATGTCTTTCATTCTTTTAATATCTGCGTAGGCAGCATATTCTCTGGCATCACCTTCGTTGGCTGTAACAAAATAAGGAGTATTGTTTGCTGAAAAATGACTAATGGCATCCGGCATGTACATTCCTTTTACTTTCCAGGGATTAAAAGCAATTTTATCGTCTTTATCACTTACATCAATGGCATTTTCGGCGGTATTGAAATTTTTAAAGCCCAGAGGATAAAGAGCTGTGATGGTTTTAGAAGTTAGATCTACTTTGGCAACACCATTATTTTCCTGTAAAGTCACCCAGGCAGTTTTAGAATCATCAGATATGGTAATGTATTCAGGTTCTATGTCCTGAGCAAAACTCTTGGCAAATTTTGAAATTCTAAATCCTTCTTTTTTCAAAGCTTCGGCCTGACCACTAAAAGAACTGAAATCTAAAGTGGTAACAGCATAAGTAGCTGTATCAATAATAGAAATGCTTCCGTTTGGATCCTGCGTATAATCGGTGTTAGGTTCTCCTTCGTTAGCCGTCATGATGAATTTTCCGTCCGGCGAAAACGTAATCATATCGGGTAATGCACCAACGGGAACTTGTTTGATTAAGCTGTAATCGCTGGTATTAAAAATAACCACTTTTCCATTTCCTTGTTTGTTAAGAGTTGATTCTAAAGCAACAGCCAGTTTTCCATCGTAAACTGCAACACTATTGGAAGCACCTTCGTACGGAGTCAGATCGATTTTACCAATTTTAACGGGTTTTGTAGGATCGGAAATATCAATGACATCAATTTGATTCGTTCCGCTATTATTTACTGTAAAAAGTCTTTTTGTTTTTTCATCATATGTCGAAATCTCAGCGGCAGCTTCTCCGCCAATAGTGATCGAACCGATTTCTTTAAAAGAACCAGGATTTTCGTTGACCACAACTTCGGATTCCTGATTTTTTGAGGTTTCATCATTATTACAGCTTGCCATAACAAATAAAGCAGCTAATAATGAAAGGCTTACATTTTTCATTTTTGTGTTTTTTAGTTTTGCCAAATGTAATTAGCAGATTGTGGTCTTATATTAAGGCTTTATTATTTAATCTTTAACTTAATCTGTTAATTAGATAACTGGTTAATTTGTTAGTTATTAAATTGTTAGGTTGCTCAATTGCCTAATTCTCCAATTATCTAATTATCACATTATCTAATTATCAAATTATCTCATTATCTTTGTACACTTTCAAATTTAGAATCATTTTATGTCAACAAATAATAGAAGGTTTCCGGCGGAATGGGAGAAACAACAAGGAATTGTATTGTGTTTTCCGCATAATGGAAACGATTGGCCGGGAAAATACGAAGCTGTTCAATGGGCTTTTGTAGAATTTATTAAAAAAGTAGCCACTTTTGAAACTGTTTTTTTGGTTGTAGCCGATGAAAAACTAAAAGAAAAAGTAAATGGAATGCTGGAAATGGGACGAGTGAATCTGGCGAATGTTTCTTTTATTGTTCACAAAACCAATAGAAGCTGGATGCGTGATTCGGGGCCAATTATTGTACAAAATGGTTCAAAAAGAGAAGCTTTGAATTTTAATTTCAACGGTTGGGCGAAGTACAAAAACTACCAGCTGGATAAATTTGTTCCTGCTAAAATAGCCGATTTTATTGATGTTCCGCTTACGCAGGTAATGTATAAGGGGAAACCTGTAATTGTAGAAGGCGGTGCAATTGATGTAAACGGAAAAGGAACTTTATTGACTTCTGAAGAATGTTTGATGCATCCGACCATTCAGGTTAGAAACGCAGGTTTTACTAAAGAAGATTACGAGGCTGTTTTTAAGGAATACTTAGGAGTTACCAATGTAATATGGTTGGGTGACGGAATAGAAGGAGATGATACACACGGACATATCGACGATTTATGCCGATTTGTAAACGAAGATACTATTGTAACGATTGTAGAAACGGATAAAAACGATTCTAATTATAAACCATTACAGGACAATTTGAAACGTTTGCAAAATGCAAAACTGGAAGACGGAAAATCACCAACTATCGTAGCATTGCCAATGCCTAAACGTGTTGATTTTGATACGTTAAGATTACCAGCCAGCTATGCGAATTTTCTAATTTTGAATAATTGTGTACTGGTTCCTACTTTTAACGATAGCAATGATCGTGTAGCTTTGAATATACTTGCTGAATGTTTTCCTGACAGAGAAGTAATCGGTATCAGTTGTATTGATTTTATCTGGGGCTTTGGAACATTACACTGTTTGAGTCAACAGATTCCGGCTTAATTTTTAGATTTCGAAGGATATCGAATTTTTTTGCCACAGATTAAAGGATTCTCGCAGATTATAAAAAATCAGTTTTTAATCCTTTAATCTGTGGCAAAAAGAATAAAAAAAACCTTGTTAGTCAGCTAACAAGTTTTTTTTGCTTATATATCTTCCGATACTGCAGGATCTCTTCATTGTCTCACAAAAGGAGGTAATAACTGGCTTGAAACTTCTCCAAAACCAATACGTACTTCATTGCTTTCGCAGAAACCTCTGATGATTACTGTGTCTCCATCTTCTATAAATTTACGCTCACCACCACCATTCAAGGCTATTGGGTTTTTTCCTCCCCAGGTTAGTTCTAACATCGAGCCAAAGCTGTCTTCAGTTGGACCGGAAATAGTTCCTGAACCCATCATATCACCAGAGTTTACACGACATCCGTTGGATGTATGATGTGTTAACTGCTGTGCCATAGACCAGTACATGTATTTGAAGTTTGATCTTGAAAGTACGGTTTCTTCTTGATTTTCAGGTTTTAAAGCAACCTCTAAATGAATATCGTACGCTTTTTTGCCCTTTGTTTGTAAATAGGGAAGCGGAGTGGGATCTTGTTTAGGGCCTTTAGTTCTAAAAGGTTCTAAAGCATCCATTGTAATAATCCATGGAGAGATTGAAGAAGCAAAGTTCTTAGCTAAAAATGGTCCAAGTGGTACATATTCCCACTTTTGAATGTCACGTGCGCTCCAATCGTTTAATAAAACCATTCCGAAAATATAGTCCTCTGCTTCGTAAGTTGAAATGTTTTCGCCCATTACATTTACATCTGTAGTAATGAAAGCGGTTTCTAATTCAAAGTCTACTAAACGGGATGCTCCAAATACCGGGGTATCATGTCCTG
Organism: Flavobacterium sp. UGB4466; assembly: GCF_903469665.1. GTDB lineage: Bacteria > Bacteroidota > Bacteroidia > Flavobacteriales > Flavobacteriaceae > Flavobacterium > Flavobacterium lipolyticum. The sequence continues at coordinate 10,828 of NZ_CAGKLC010000080.1, forward strand.
CAGGCAAAGTTTGTCCCATCGGGCGGTGTACCGGAATTCCTGATGGAACTATGGTAGAACTTCTTCCGTGGTATCCTACCGGAATGTGTAACCAGTTTGGCAATAAAGCGTTTTCAGGATCACGGAACATTTTTCCAACGTTCGTTGCGTGTTCTTTACTGGAATAGAAATCCGTATAATCACCAATTAAAACTGGTAATTGCATTTCGACATCATCAATATTGAAAATAACAATATCGCGGTCTTTCTTCGAATCTCTTAATTGCGGATTGGTTTCGTCGAAAATATCAGCAATACGGTTACGGACTAATCTCCATGTTATTTTTCCATAAGAAATGAAATCATTAAGAGTGTCCTGCATGAACATATCATCAGTCAGATCTATTCCTGCAAAGTAGTTTAATTGTTGTAGAGCCCCTAAGTCTATAGCGTAATCGCCAATTCTTGTTCCTACAGTAACAACATTTTCTTTGGTAAGAAAGATACCGAATGGAATATTTTGAATAGGGAAATCACTATTTTCAGGTACTTCTAACCATGATTTTCTCTTAGTATCGTTAGCGGTTATTGGCATGTGAATGTTAATTATTTGTTGAAAAATTCTATGTCAAATATATCATAATCTAACAGTTTGACAAACGTTTTTTTGTATTTTTGCAGGAAATTAACGAAAAACGAAAAAATGCAACGCGACGAACAAATTTTTGACCTTATACTAGAAGAAAAGGACAGACAAATTCACGGATTAGAACTTATCGCTTCAGAAAATTTTGTAAGTGATGAGGTAATGAAAGCAGCTGGTTCTGTTTTAACTAACAAATATGCCGAGGGTTACCCTGGCAAAAGATACTACGGAGGATGCGAAGTAGTAGACGTAATTGAGCAAATTGCCATTGACAGAGCCAAAGAATTATTTGGAGCTGAATATGCAAACGTTCAACCACACTCTGGATCTCAGGCTAATACATCAGTTTACCATGCATGTTTAAATCCTGGAGATACTATTTTAGGTTTCGACTTATCTCACGGAGGTCACTTAACTCACGGTTCTCCTGTAAATTTCTCAGGTCGTTTGTACCGTCCTGTTTTTTATGGTGTAGATGCTGAAACTGGTCGTTTAGACTATGATAAAATTCAGGAAATTGCCACTAAAGAACAACCAAAATTAATCATTGCAGGAGCTTCGGCTTATTCACGTGATATGGATTTTGCACGTTTCAGACAAATTGCAGACAGCGTAGGAGCTATCTTGTTTGCTGATATTTCTCATCCTGCAGGTCTTATCGCTAAAGGATTGATGAATGACCCGATTCCACATTGTCATATTGTTTCTACAACTACTCATAAAACATTACGCGGACCACGTGGAGGTTTAATCTTGATGGGGAAAGATTTCGAAAACCCACAAGGTTTAAAAACTCCAAAAGGAGAAATCAGAATGATGTCTTCTTTATTAGATCTTGCTGTTTTCCCTGGAAATCAAGGTGGACCTTTAATGCACATCATTGCAGCTAAAGCAGTAGCTTTTGGTGAAGCACTTAAAGATGATTTCTTTACTTATGCTATGCAATTGCAGAAAAATGCAAGCGCTATGGCTGATGCTTTCGTAAAAAGAGGATACAACATTATTTCTGGCGGAACAGATAACCATATGATGCTTATCGACTTAAGGAATAAAGGTATTTCTGGTAAAGAAGCTGAAAATGCATTAGTAAAAGCAGAAATTACAGTAAATAAAAACATGGTTCCATTTGATGATAAATCACCATTTGTGACTTCAGGAATCCGTATCGGAACAGCTGCAATCACAACTCGTGGTTTAGTGGAAGAAGATATGGAAACGATTGTTGCTTTAATTGATAAAGTGCTTGTGGATCATACAAACGAAGCAGTTATCGAAGCCGTAGCAGATGAAGTAAATGAAATGATGAGCGAAAGACCAATTTTCGTATACTAAAAATTAGTCATAAAGTCATAAGGTCGAAGGTCGAAAGTCTTGAAATGGAATGCGAATTTCTATTTTAATTCTTGATCTTCGACTTTTTTGACTTTACAACTTTATGACTTTTAACTTTAAGACTTAAAAAATGGGCGTACTAAGATTACAACTGCCAACAGACCCAAGATGGGTCAATATTGTAGAGAAAAATATTGAAGAAATCCTGACGGATCACGCTTGGTGCGAGCAGAAAGCAGCAACAAATGCGATTACGATTATTACTAATAATTCTGAACATCAGGATTTAGTGCAGGATTTATTGGCTTTAGCCAAAGAAGAAATCGATCATTTTGAGCAGGTTCATAACATTATCATTAAAAGAGGATTGAAGCTTGGACGTGAGCGTAAAGACGATTACGTAAACGAACTGTATCAGTACATGAAGAAAAGTGGAGACGGAAGCCGTGTTTCCGGACTGGTTGAAAGACTGTTGTTTTCTGCGATGATCGAGGCCAGAAGCTGTGAGCGTTTCAAGGTGCTTTCTGAAAATATTCAGGACGAAGAACTGGCCGTTTTTTACAGAGAGTTAATGGAAAGCGAAGCCGGACATTACACTACTTTTATCACCTATGCCCGAAAGTACGGCGTTGGAATTGACGTAGAAAAACGCTGGAGAGAGTGGCTGGCTTTCGAAGAATCAATTATTACCAATTACGGAAAAGGAGAAACTATTCACGGGTAACGTTTACAGTTTATAGTTTTTACTTTGCAGTGAGCGGTATTTAGTATTCAGTTCACATCTAACATTTTACATCTAATATTTCACCATTCACAATCCGTAATTCACTATATTTGAGAGCCACTAAAACGGAAACGTATGAGAATAGAAGCTGATTTAAAACTGGGATTTAAAGATGTAATGATTCGTCCAAAGAGATCAACGCTAAAAAGCAGATCTGAAGTTTCTTTAAAACAAGATTTTAAGTTTTTGCACAGTACTTCGTCCTGGTCCGGAGTTCCAATTATGGCGGCGAATATGGATACGGTAGGAACTTTTGAAATGGCCAGAGTTCTAGCGAAAGAAAAACTTTTTACAGCCATTCATAAACACTACTCTCCACAAGAATGGAAGGTGTTTTTAAAAGATAAGACAACTGATTTTTATGATCATATTGCGATCAGTACGGGAACAGGGACAGAAGATTTTGAAAAAATAAGCCGGATTATTACAGAGAATCCATTGCTTAAATTTATTTGTATCGATGTTGCAAATGGCTACTCAGAACATTTTGTGCAGTTTTTGAAGCAAACTCGCAAACAATATCCAGACAAAGTTATAATTGCTGGAAATGTAGTTACGGGAGAAATGGTTGAAGAACTACTTTTGGCTGGTGCTGATATAGTAAAAGTAGGAATTGGTGGTGGTTCTGTTTGTACTACCCGTGTAAAAACAGGCGTAGGGTATCCACAGCTTTCGGCTATTATTGAATGTGCCGATGCTGCTCACGGTTTAGGCGGACATATTATTAGTGATGGCGGCTGTAAGACACCGGGAGATGTGGCAAAAGCATTTGGTGCAGGATCGGATTTTGTAATGTTAGGCGGAATGTTGGCAGGACATACAGAAAGTGGCGGCGAAGTGATTGAAAAAAAGGGACAGAAATTCAAGCAGTTTTACGGAATGAGTTCTAAAACAGCTATGGAGAAACATGTTGGGGGAGTGGCTGAGTACCGGGCAAGTGAAGGTAAAACAGTGCAGGTACCTTTTAAGGGTGAGGTTATAAATACAATATTAGATATTTTGGGAGGTTTACGAAGTACTTGTACCTATGTAGGGGCTTCGCGTCTAAAGGAACTTACCAAACGAACTACCTTTATTAGGGTAAGTGAACAGGAAAATCAAGTTTTTACAAAATAATAAAAGCATTTTAAAATAGAATATGATTGCAATTTCAGAAGCTACAGTTAGCGATATTAAACAAATTCAAAAAATAGTACATATAACATGGCCGATTACATACGGTGAAATCTTAACCAAAGAACAATTAGATTATATGTTGGATCTTTTTTACTCTGATGAAGCTTTGGCTGATCAGTTAGAAAAAAAAGAGCAGTTGTTTTATATGATTGAGGATGATATGACCACTATAGGGTTTATCGGAATTGAACACAATTATAAAGAGAAAGCAGCAACCAAAATTCATAAAATTTACCTTTTGCCGGAAACTCAGGGAAAAGGAATTGGTAAAAAAGTGATTGAAGAAATTGAAAGGCTTGGGGCAGTACACAATTCTCAGGCATTATCCCTAAATGTGAACCGATTTAATACGGCTCTGGGTTTTTACAAAAAGATAGGTTTTGAAATTGTTGGAGAATCCGATCTTGATATTGGAAACGGTTACTTGATGGAAGATTATGTGATGGAGAAGAAGTTCTAGAATTGAGTCATATATTTTTTTGGAAGTGAGATGTAAGTTGTGAACTGTAAAATGTAAACTGTTAGATGTGAACTGAGATTGAGAACTGAGACTGAGAACTGAGACTGAGAACTGAGACTGTAAATAGAAAACTACCACTTTAACTCACAATCACATCATGCTTGAATAACAATCCTTTTACTTCATTCAAAGCAAAAACTGCTTTTTTCAGTTTAGTTTTTGAGGGATCAATAGTGTAATTGTAGCTGGTTTTGAAATCGGCTTTATTGGCGATGGCTTTGTTAAATTCAGAGCGATACAAATCGCAATTCTCAAACAGGACGCTGGTGAGGTCGGTAGCCATAAAATCTACAGCAATTAAACTACAATTCGTAAAAGTGGTTCCTTTGATCTTTAAAGTGTAAAATTTTGAAAAATCCAAAATGCAATCGTAAAAATGAATTTCAAAGATCAGTTTGTCGCACATGGCAAAATTAACGTCTTTAATTTCGCAGCGATTAAAAGTGGCAGTTCGAAAGGCAACATAGTTAATTTTAGCTTCGCTGAAAATACAATCGTTGAAAACACAATCGATGAAAGTAACGGCTAAAAAGGTACAGGCAGAAAAATTACAATTGTTAAAAACACAACATTCAAAATCTTTAAAATTGACATCCTCTTTACCATAAATAATGGTATCGTATTCTTTATCAAGGAAATATTGAGATTCTTTTTTCAAGGTGATTTTTAAAGATAATTTTCAGACCGAAAAGATACTAATTATACGAGTACTAGCAGACGATAAATAAAGATAATTTTCGATCCCGAAGGTGACTTTCGGATGGAATAGAAAAGGAGGTTAAGACCTTTTGCCTGATGCAGTTAAGGAGCTCTGTTTAGAGGTGTTTTTTTGTGAATTTGACATTTTTTGATCCTTAAAATGTTAAGTACTTAATTTTAGAGGTAAAATTTAAGAAAATCTTAGCAGTATTTGATTTGAAATATTTTCCTATGAGGGTAATTTGATGTAGATTTACACTGTTTTTTAAAGTTAAAACGTAATAATTTAAATTATATGGGATCAACAAGAAAAGAGCATGATTTTTTAGGGGAATTAGACATTCCAAATCATCTATATTATGGTATCCAAACCTTCAGAGCAGTAGAGAATTTTAATATCACAGGAATTCCTATTTCAAAAGAACCTTTATTCATCAAAGCATTAGGTTATGTAAAAAAAGCGGCAGCTTTGGCTAACAAAGATTGTGGCGCATTAGATGCTAAAATAGCAGAAGCAATTTGTTATGGAAGTGATCAGGTAATTGCTGGTAAATTTGATCAGGAATTTGTAAGTGATTTGATTCAGGGTGGAGCCGGAACTTCGGTAAACATGAACGCTAACGAAGTAATCGCTAATATTGGTTTAGAATATTTAGGACATAAAAAAGGAGATTATAACTTCTTACACCCAAACAACCACGTAAACTGTTCTCAGTCTACTAATGACGCCTATCCATCAGCTTTTAGAATTGCACTTTATCTGAAAATAGAAAGTTTTATTAAAACTTTAGAAGGTCTTGAAGTAGCATTTGCTGCAAAAGGAGAAGAGTTCAAAAGTGTTCTGAAAATGGGAAGAACACAATTGCAGGATGCTGTTCCTATGACTTTAGGGCAGGAGTTTAACTCTTATGCTACCACTATTGGAGAAGATGTTAGAAGATTAAGAGATGCTCAGAGTTTGGTTTTGGAGATCAATATGGGAGCAACAGCTATCGGAACAAGAGTAAACGCACCGGAAGGATACCCTGAAATTTGCGTAAACTACTTAGCAAAAGAAGTTGGAATTCCGTTAACCCTTTCTCCTGATTTAATTGAAGCTACCGTAGATACCGGAGCTTATGTTCAAATCATGGGAACATTGAAAAGAACGGCCGTTAAAATTTCTAAAATCTGTAACGATTTAAGATTGTTGAGCTCAGGACCAAGAACAGGATTTAACGAGATCAATCTGCCTGCACGTCAGCCGGGATCTTCTATCATGCCAGGGAAAGTAAATCCGGTAATTCCGGAAGTCGTAAACCAGACTTGTTTTTATGTAATCGGACAGGATTTGACTGTAACTATGGCAGCCGAAGCGGGACAATTACAATTGAATGTGATGGAGCCGGTAATTGCTTTCGCGATGTTTACTTCATTGGATTATCTTTCAAATGCAATTCAGACCTTAATTGATAAATGTATCATTGGAATCACTGCAAATGAAGATCACTGTTACAATATGGTCATGAATAGTATTGGAATCGTGACTCAGCTAAACCCAATTTTAGGTTATGAAGAAAGTGCCAGTATTGCGGGTGAAGCTTTAAAATTGAACAAAAGTGTACATCAGATTGCCGTGATCGAAAGAAAATTAATCACTCAGGAAAAATGGGACGAAATTTATTCATTGGATAATTTAATCAACCCAAAATTCATTACAAAATAGGAGAGTTTCTCTCTAGTTATAGAAAGCCGACATTATTTTTAGTGTCGGCTTTTTTTATGGTAAAATTATAAGTTAAGATTTATGTGAAAGACCTGTTTTTGATCAAATTCTAATTTGTCGATAACAGTGATTAAGGGAATCTTTTTAAGTTCGTCAAACGATAGAAATTATGTTATGCGCAACGATCAAATATTGTTGCGCTTTTTTTTGATTAAAATTATAGGTAAAGAAATTTCCATTTTCTGAGAGCATAAGCTTTACCTAATACAGTTCTTATTTTTTATACTTACAAATGTGTAATGTTATGATCCATTTATTACATCAATATTATCGCTTATTGAATTTAGCACTGATTGTTTGTTTTATCTTCATAATTTCTATCAAAATTTAGCGGGATACTGTAAGGCCTGAAAAAAACTTACAAATAAGAATACTGGGTTTAGTAACAGAACCTAAGATATACAAAATACTGAACCAAAGCAGCTTATGGAAAAGTACAAGCCAATTATCTGTCTGTTATTAGTAACAAGTTTGAGTATAAAAGCCCAAACCCTTAGCAATGAAAACTTTATATACACCCTGACACCTAAAAAACCGGTTAAAGCAGCAAATCTAAGCACGCTTACCAAGGACGAAATGAGTCAGACTGTAACCTATTTTGACGGATTAGGCCGTCCGATACAAACCATTGCCATCGGTCAGGGAACAGGAGACAAAGACATTGTAACCCCTATCGGGTATGATGACTTTGGGCGACAAGTCAAAGAATACCTGCCGTATGCAGTGGACAATGGAAGCAACAGTTACCCCATGATCGACCCGAAAGCAGCCATAAGTGCAGCAACCATCTTTTATGGTAAATCGGAATACGATAATACCTCAAATCCTTTCTCTCAAAAAGCATTTGAACCATCACCATTGAGCCGCGTTTTAAAACAAGCCGCTCCGGGAGCTTCGTGGGAAATGGGCAAAGGCCGTGAAATTAAAATCGATTACCAGACCAATACCGATGTGGATGCGGTAAAACTCTATAAAGCCAATACTACTTGGGACGCAGGTTTAGGATTGTACGACATTAGTTTTAATGATGCAGGAATCTATGCGGAAGGAAGACTCTATAAAACGATTACGCACGATGAAAATACAACTGCAACCCCAAGCGAAAGTGCCGGTTCGACGGTAGAATTTAAAAATACCGAAGGGCAGGTTATCTTAAAAAGAACCTACAATTCAGGCAATCCACATGATACGTACTACGTTTACGATATTTATGGGAATCTGACCTATGTACTGCCCCCAAAAGTATCGGGGGCAGTTAGTGATGAGATTTTAAACGGCTTGTGTTACCAGTACAAATACGACTACCGCAATCGTCTGGTAGAGAAAAAATTGCCCGGAAAACAATGGGAGTTTGTAGTGTACGACAAACTCGATCGTCCTGTGGCAACCGGACCGGCTTTTTCGCCTTTTAAAGATGAAACGACTGAAGGCTGGCTCATTACCAAATACGATGCCTTTAGCAGACCCATTTATACGGGCTGGAGCAGTCAAACCTCAAATTCAGCTACTAGAAAGGCATTACAGGATGCCCAAAATACCGCTGCCGTTTTATTTGAAACGAAACAAAGTTCAGGAACCATAGACGATATACCGGTATACTACAGCAATAACATTGCTCCAACGAACTTTAAACTTTTAACCGTTACCTATTACGACAATTATAATTATCCTAATGCAGCTGTTAAGCCTACAACTATTGAAGATCAGACCGTTTTAGACAATGCCAAAGGTCTGGTAACCGGAAGCTGGACAAGAGCCCTAACTACTGCCTCAGAAACATCAGGAGAAACCACCACTACCTTTTACGATCGAAAAGCCAGAGCAGTGAGTACCCGAACTCAGAATTATTTAAGCGGTTATACCAATACCAACAGCAAACTAGATTTTATTGGAAAGTCACTCTATACCATCACGAAACACAAACGTACCTCAGGAGATGCCGAGCTCATCATAAGAGAAGAATACACCTATTCGCCTCAGGACCGTTTGCTGACGCACACCCATCAAATCAATGGCGGAACAGTAGAACTTTTGGCAGATAACACTTATGATGACTTAGGACAATTGATCGTTAAAAATGTAGGGAACAGCGCGACAAATCCTTTACAGAAAGTACATTATAGTTACAACATTAGAGGCTGGCTTACCGGAATCAACAATGTGGAAAACCTACAGCAAGATACGGACCCGGTGGATTTGTTTGCCTTTAAGATAAACTATGACAAACAACCGGGCAACTCACAGGTTCAGGCTTTGTACAACGGAAATATTTCAGAGACCTATTGGAAGACCAACACCGATCTTACCAAGCGTTCCTATGGGTATCAGTACGACAATCTGAATCGTTTAACCAGTGCAATTTACAGTAAACCCAATGATGCTATTCCGATTTCAGGGGCCTATAACGAAAGTTTGAGTTATGATAAAAACGGAAACATTAAATCTTTGCAGCGATATGGAACCAGTGATGCACCGTCTATTGTTTTTCAAACAGATGATTTGACTTATGGTTATTTGAATGAAAACTCCAATCAACTAACCAAAGTAACTGACGGTACTGCCGGAAATGACAATGAGGGTTTTATAGATGCTAATAAAATCGGGGATGATTTTACCTATGATGCCAATGGAAATATGATTACCGATAAAAACAAAAACATTACTTCTATCACTTACAACCACTTGAATTTACCTCTAAAAATTACCTTTGCGACCACCGGAAATATTGAGTACATTTACAATGCCAATGGCTTAAAACTAAGTAAAACGGTTAATAAAGGCACTTGCATCACTACCATTACAGACTATTTAGGAGGATTTCAATATGAAAGTATGGCCAACAAATGCACAAGGGCAGGAAGTGGATATACCGGAGTTTTGAAGTTTTTCCCAACTGCTGAAGGTTATGTAGAGCCTTCCACAGGTTCTTATAAATATGTGTATCAATACAAAGATCACTTAGGTAACATACGATTGAGTTATACTAAAAATCCGGCAACCCAAGTTCTTACCATTATTGACGAGAATAATTATTATCCTTTTGGATTGAAACACAAGGGGTATAATGATTATGTAGCTACGAGTAATAAGTATAAGTACAACGGTAAAGAGTTTCAAGACGAGCTGGGGCTTAACATGTACGACTATGGAGCAAGGAATTATGATCCTGCGATTGGGAGATGGATGAATATGGATTCTAAAACTGAAGCTTATTATCCGATATCACCATACCAGTATGTACTTAATAACCCTGTTGTTAATATTGATGTTAAAGGAGAATGGACAGTTACGAGACACTATAATTTGACTTATAATTCACTTGCCGCAGCTGGAATAGGAAAAGTACAAGCTAATTTATTAGCGCATTATGCATCAGTATATGCAGATAATCCAGGAAGCCACATAAATGCAAATAATATGGCACATCCAACTAATCAGAAATTTTATTCGCCATATATTGATTATTCGGGTACTTCAAATTCGCAGGTTACCGATTATACAGGTAAAGGATATAATTATAATATTTGGCATTCTATGCGTTCAGAATGGGAAGAAGACAATAATACAATTTCGGCTCATGATGCAACCGAAAGGGGGATGGAATTTGGATGGGACAAAATTTTCCAATCAACCGAAGAAGGACAACTTAAGGATTTAAAAGCAAATAGTAAAGGAATTGAAGCTTTTGGACAAGGTGTACACGCGCTACAAGATGCGTATGCACATAAAGGACGTTCAGATGTTGGTGTAGGGCATTTGTGGAATGATAGATATGGCGATACATCAGGTGCACAAAGAATTTCGGACTCAGCAATTACGGTTCACAATATTATGTCTGGTAATTGGAAAGCTTTTGAAGGTAAAGAAGAAATAAAATTTGATGCAAATGGTATGACTAAGAATCAATTTGTAAAAGTAATGGAACAAATTAATAAATATTTAAATCAGTAAAATTATGACGAAATTAATTAGGATTTTTAGTGTACTATTAATAATATTCTCATTAGGAATGATTATTTTATTTGGTGCTTCAGGTCATAAATTCGACTTGAATAAACATGATAATCAAGTTTATCTACTCTTTATCCTCTTGTACTTGTCATCAGCAATTGTTTTGTTTTTTTCTTTATATAAAGAAAGTCTAATAATGAAAAGAATTGCAGTTACTCTTTTATTCTTGATTTTGATTTCATTCATATATTTATTTTATGAGATAGTTTCAATTACAATAGGCGATTTTTCCGCGATAATACCAATAATTTTTAGTTTAGTTATTATATATATGGATATAAAGATTTTGTCAATTCTAATTAGTAGTAATCCTAATGTCTAGTCCTGAAATAGCGGTAAACAAAAATTGCCTTTGCAAGCCCTAGATCAATTGAGTATATTTACAACGCAGCGGGTCAAAATCTGAAGAAAATTGTAAAAGAGGCCAGCGGTACAACTCATGCTGATTATCTGGGAGGATTTCAGTACAGGTATAGCGAAGACCAAAGTATTCCGGTTGATCCGGTTGGTCCAGGCGGTGGAGATCCAGATCCTCCTGCACCTGATGATTCAGGAAATCCGAAAGACCCAATCGATGGGTTCGACCCGGTTCCTAAAGATCCACCGGTAAAAGCCAATCGTTTTAGTGCCTTCGCAGCGTAATCGGCAAGTCAGGCTGCTCCGTCGCGACCAACGTTAGAATTCTTCTCTACAGCAGAAGGCTATTATGATAACATAGGTAAAAAGTATGTCTATCAGTATAAGGATCATTTGGGTAACATCAGGTTGAGTTATGCTAAGAATCCGGT
>NZ_CAGKLC010000081.1 GCF_903469665.1 Flavobacterium sp. UGB4466
TCACTCTTCACTCTTCACTCTTCACTCTTCACTCTTCACTCTTCACTCTTCACTCTTCACTCTTCACTCTTCACTCTATGTTCTAGAAAAAAAACTACTTAAAATTAGAAATTCCTTCTTTCAGCCATTGCAAATATTCTTCTGCGCTTACATAACTAATAGTAGGTTTAGAATTGTTTAAATTCTTCCCTTCTAAATCGGTTATCACATATAATGGCTGCGTATTGGTTTTATATTTTGAAATCATAAAATCGGTCCATTTATCTCCTACCGTTTCAATTTTGTCTCCTTTTGCTGTAACATACTGCTCTTCTTTTGGCAGGTCACGTTTATCATCCACATAAAGAGAAATCAAAACCACCTCATTTTTCAGGATTGGTAAAATCATGGGTTCTGACCATACATTGTTTTCCATTTTTCGGCAATTCACACAAGCATAACCTGTAAAATCAAGCATAATGGGTTTGTTGATTGATTTTGCATACGCTAAACCATCTTCGTAGTCATGAAAAACCATAATACCGTGAGGACCTAACTCTGCTCCTGCCGGTAAACCTGAAACGGTTTCAGTACTACCGCTATTTGAATTTGCAGATCCCCCTACCCCAAACGGACTTTCGCTATATTGTGGTGGTGGCGGGAATGCACTGATTAATTTTAATGGCGCTCCCCAAAGTCCCGGAATTAAATAAACCGTAAATACTAATGTAAGCAATCCTAAATACAATCTTCCAACCGAAATATGATTTAGAGGACTATCGTGAGGCAATGTAATTTTTCCGAATAAATATAACGTCAGAGCTGCAAAAATAGCGATCCAGATTGCGATGAATACTTCTCTTTCCAAAAAGTGCAACTGAAGCACCAAATCAGCATTAGATAAAAATTTAAATGCTAATGCCAATTCCAGGAATCCTAAAACTACTTTTACAGTGTTCAGCCAGCCACCGGATTTTGGCAACGAATTTAACCAGCCTGGGAACATAGCAAAGAACATAAATGGCAGTGCCAATGCGAGTGAGAATCCTAACATTCCAACAACAGGAGCAATTCCACCATTTGAAGCAGCTTCTACCAATAAGGTTCCAACAATAGGTCCGGTACAAGAAAACGACACTATAGCCAAAGCCAGAGCCATAAACAATATACCAATTAAACCTCCTCTGTCGGCCTGCTGATCTGCTTTATTCGCCCATGAATTAGGCAGCATAATTTCGAAAGCTCCTAAAAATGAAGTAGCAAAAATAATCAGGATCACAAAGAAAATCAGGTTAAACCAAACATCTGTAGATAGTGCATTCAGCGCATCTGCCCCAAAAATTTTGGTTACAATCAATCCTAATACTACATAAATAGCAATAATAGAAAAACCATAAATGATAGCATTTCGTATTCCTTTAGCCCTGCTTTTACTTTGTTTGGTAAAAAAACTTACCGTCATTGGGATCATCGGAAAAACACAAGGAGTCAACAAAGCTGCAAATCCTGAAATAAAAGCAATAAAAAAGATCGACCATAAACTTCTTGATGGTGCTGGTTTCTTTACATGATCTACAACTTCCGCTGTTGCGTGATCAATTTTCTTCAGTTCTAATTTTTCCGAAACAGCTGTTTTACTCACCGTATCAACAGCTAAATCAGCCATTTTAGTCTCATCCGGTTTCGATTCTGTTACTACTGCAACGGCATCCATTTTAAAATTTGATGGAATCGCTATAGAAAACTTTTTACTGGAATTGATACAAACTTCTTTACAAACCTGAAAGTCAAAATCAACCTCAACCGTCTTTAAATTTGGGTTAATAATTGTGATCTCTTGTTCGATATGTGCTTTGCCTTCAAAGAAAGTTTCATTTACACCAAAGACATCATTAAAAGCTGTTTTGGTTTTTCCTTCTTTAGCCTTTCCAACCAAATTGTAATTTCCTTTCTGATTTTTAAAGGTAATCTCTAAAGCAAGTGGTCCACCTTCAGGTGTAAACTGCGAATACATGTGCCACTCTTTTTCAATTGTTCCGTCAAAAATCAAAACAGCATTATTACCGGCTCTCTTTTCGATTTTTGAAGTCCATTTTACCGGTTCGAGAATTTGAGCATTCCCTTTTGCAAATGCAAAAAGAAAAAACAATAAAAAAACAATGGATTTATTCCAGACACTTTTCGATATTATCGTTTGTTGGTAGTAGTTAGGGTTCATTATAATAATTCTATTTTAATTATTTCGTTTGTTGTATTCTCAATTTTAAAGCGTTCATCCTGTCTGATTCCAATAACCCACACAATCTGATTATCTGAGCATAAAATCCAAATTTTCTCCTTTTCAATCAGCGATAATTTTTCATCTTTAAAAAGTTTGCTTAGCTTTTTAGATTTCCCATTCATTCCAAAAGGATGAAAAACATCTCCCTCCTTCCATTTACGCAAAATAAGTGGGAAACGGATTTTTTCAGCGTCCACAAATATAGCTTTATTTGAATCTATTGTAATGTCGTCTACCTGACAAAGCCTTAATTTTAAGGGAAAATTAACGTCTTTCTCCTCTGCTCTAATTTCGAATACTTCATTTTCTTCTAATTCAGAAATTGGACTCAAAATCAAAGTATCTCTGTTTTTCAACAATCGAAAATCAGCCGAAAAAACCTGTTTACCGGATTGTCCCTCTACCAAATCATAAATATCATTCCAGGCTACGAAACCAAATTCATTTAGCCACTGATACAAATACGATTTATAATTGGGTAATTTCCTGAGCTGATTCAAATCAAAGTGAATGTCTTCTCCCTCTTCTTTCGCCACTTGCTGGTAAATCATGATCGAAGCATCCTCAACCATTTCCTGAGATTCCTGCAAATATCCCTGCGTTTTCTGAAAGGCATTTAAAAAATTTGGATTGATTTCTTTCAAGATCGGGACAAGATCGTGACGGATTTTATTTCGCAGGTATTTGTTTGATGCATTACTGCTGTCTTCGCGCCACGATATATTATTTTGTTGGGCATAGTCTAAAATTTCGGCTCTGGAAAAGGGCAAAAGCGGACGAACAATTTTATCATTTTGCTCCGGAATCCCAATCAGTCCGTCTAATCCTGTCCCTCGGGTTAGATTGATTATGAAAGTTTCGAGATTGTCGTCGGCATGATGTGCCGTTAAAATATAGTCGAAATTTTCGGTTTCCAGAAGTTCGTAAAACCAGTTGTAACGCAGTTCCCGGGCCGCAACCTGAGTGGATAATTTATAATCTTTGGCAAAAGCCTCGGTATCAAATTGAGTACTAAAAATCGAAATATCATTCTCGTCACAGTACTTTTGAATAAAATCCTGATCTCCAAAACTTTCTACTCCACGCAATTGAAAATTACAGTGTAAAACGGCGATCTCAAACGGCAATTGTTGAAACAAATGCAGTAAAACCATGCTATCCAATCCTCCGCTTACTGCCAGAAACAGCTTTTTATCCTCCAGAAATGGAAATCTTACAGCGAGATGATTTTGAAATTTTGAAAGCATTTATAAATGTAAAAATTTAATTCTATATATATGGAGAAAGTTTTTAAATCTTAAAATTGTACGAATTTACACTATATTTACGAATTGCAAATAAAATTGCACGAATTTTAATTAATTTAACGCATTGAGTGTAATTTATTTTAACACATAGAAACATAGCTTTAATACTTTCAAAAAAGACGTTTCACTTATTTAAAACACACAGAGACTACTATGTATAAGAAACATGTTTCTTTTTATAGACCTAAAACCTATGTTTCTATGTGTTACGTTTTTTTACTAATTATACCAAACAAGTTAATTTAATTTTATCATCTACGATTCATTAATCGAAAATACATTGGTTATTGCAAAACTTCGTGCATAGCTTTTGCCTTTAACAAACATTCTTCATACTCTTTTTCAGGAATCGATTGGGAAGTAATCGCACTTCCGACCGAAAACGAAATATATTTATTTTCCTGATTGTACAAAATACTTCTTATCACCACATTAAAATCGAAATCACCTTCAGGCGTGAAATAACCAACTGCACCACTGTACAGACCTCGTTTGGTTTCTTCCAGATTTTCGATAATCTTCATGACTGAAATTTTTGGTGCTCCCGTCATGCTTCCCATTGGAAAAGTAGTTCTTAAAACATCTATCGGTGAATACTGCGGATCTATTTTTGAGGTGATGGTTGAGATCATTTGGTGCACCTGTAAAAATGAGTAAATTTTACAAAGTTCCGTTACTTCAATAGCACCTTTCTGTGCTGTATGCGACAGATCATTCCGCACCAAATCGGTAATCATAATATTCTCAGCCCGTTCTTTAGGATCTGATGCTAAAAATTGTTTTGATTTTTCGTCTTCAACCGGATCTGAAAATCGTTTTGAAGTTCCTTTTATCGGTTGAGAAATTAAAGTTTCACCAACCTTTTTCAGGTACCGCTCCGGAGAAGCCGAAAGCAAATATTGTTTATGATTCTTAAAAAATACCGAAAACGGAGCTTGTGATATCGCATCTAATTTCTGGAATTTTTCCAACGGATTAATTTCGGTATTCTCAGCGAAAAATTCCATGCAAAAATTAGCCTCATACATATCACCTATATGAATGTGCTCCAGCATTTTGTTCACTTTTTCAACGTAAGCCTCTTTTGAAATACGCTGTTTGACTTCAATCGCGCTTACCGTTTCAAAGGCATCATATTTACTAGTAACGATTTCTTCATAATCCTCTTCCAGCTCATCATCGCAAAGCAATAAATATTGTATTTCGAGTTTATTTTCTTTTAACGTAAAAATCTTTTTAGGCTGAAAGAAAAACAAATCCGGAAAATCTAAACCGTCAAAATTTGATGATGTGAGATTTTCTGTATCGTTTTTTAAATCATAGGAAAGATATCCAAAAAGCCAGTCTTTAGTCGTTTGCTGATATTGTTTCAGATCTTCAAAAGCATTATGAAAATCTGTTTTTAAAGAGGTAAAAGCATCCACTGCCAAAACAAAATCAAAGCTTGAATATTCCTGTGGATAGGAATTACTATCCAAAAAAACAACCTCCCGAAATTGTTGTGACCAGCTTAAAAGCTGTTGTTTAAAATGCTCTGGATCTGAAATGTCTTTGTAAATGGTAACTCTCAAAAATAGGTAAATTTTAGGCCTCAAAATTACAACAAAAAAAATCCTTCAATAAAATATTAAACAAAAAATATTGGCACACTTTTTAGTATATCGAATTAACAAGAATACTCAAACTTTTTTTGCCTATTGATAAAATACACTTCTAAAAAACACAGCCAGTAATGACTAATACAGATTGAATTCGTTATACCCAAAAATCGATAACAATCTTTCTAGTCTCCCCCTTAAAAACGGATTCTCTAAATTATTACTCAACGCATTAAATCTAAAAAACTTTATGAAAACAATTGCCAACCTTGGATTGACTTCCTTAGTGCTTATCCTCTTATTCTTTTCCTGCAAAAAATTCGATCCCGCTACATCAGAAAGCCTTGAAGACCAAAAAACTACAACAGACAGCACTGCGATTTCTTCATCGGCAGCAGTGGAAAAAAAAGACGGTAAGCAAAAATTCATTCGCACTGCCGATATTAAATTTAAGGTAAAAAACGTCGTTAAATCTACTTATGCAATTGAAAACACCACTCAGAAATTTGGAGGTTTTGTAACCTACACCAGCTTACAAAGCACCATTCGTGATCAGGTTAAAACCAAAATCAGTCCCGACAGCACACTCGAAACCACTAAATATACGGTACAAAACGACATTACAATCCGTGTTCCCAATACACAGCTCGATACTGTTATTAAAATCATAGCCAAACAAATTGATTTTCTGGACTTCAGACTTATCAAAGCCGATGATGTTTCTTTAAAGTTATTATCCAATCAGCTTTCACAAAAAAGAAGCACTGTTACACAAAAAAGAGTCGAAAAAGCAATTGATACTAAAGGCAAAAAAATCAATGATGTTATGGAAGCTGAAAATGCGCTGGCGAACCAGAAAGAAGCCAATGATAACAGCATTATTGAGAATTTATCCTTAGAAGATCAAATCAACTTCAGTACCATAACTTTACAGCTGTATCAAAACGAAACAATAAAACAAGAGATAATAGCCAGTGAAAAAGACAGTGATGCTTATAAGCCCAACCTAGGCATTCAAATCATCGATTCGCTAAAAAATGGCTGGTACATTCTTGAAACGATCTTTGTTTTTCTAATTAATTTGTGGCCATTTCTTTTGATTGGTTTTGGAGGATTTTTCCTTTACAAAAAATACTTTAAGAAATAAGAAAAGTGTTAAAAAACAACAATTTCATAAGAAAAAAATCGTTATATTTGATATAGCATTCTATTTATCTCAAAATAGAACAATAATGACTGTCAAATTCTCAATATAAAAGTCATGAAAATTACTTTTTATCATTGGTGAGTTCAGATTATAACGTTTTCCAAAAATAAATTAGACTTTTTTAACCCATTAAAATTCTTAAGTATTATGAAAATTGCTACCATTATTGTCCGTGTTTTAATTGGCCTTTTGTTATTATTCGCTTCTCTTAGTTTTTTCTTCAAACTGGCTCCGGAACCAGAAACTACCGGTGATTTTAAAGCTTTTAATATGGGGCTAGTTGCCTCAACTTATTTATTGCCATTAGCAAAATCAATCGAACTACTTTGCGGAATTGCGTTTGTAACAGGACGATATGTAACACTAGCCAATATACTGATCTTACCCATTACGGTAAACATTTTGTTTATTAATTATTTTCTAAATCCAAATGGTTTACCATTGGCCGTTTTATTATTTCTTGCCAATCTGTTTTTAATCTACAGATATTGGGATAATTACAAAAGCATTTTCACCAGATAATCAATTTTTCACTGTACACTTAAAAAGCAAATCCGACAGTTTTAAAAACCTGTCGGATTTGCTTTTTTTTACTACTTACACTATTTTGCTTTACAACTGGAATAAAAAGGACCAAAAATGAAACCTTAAGCATACCAATATTATCTTTTCTGATAAAGCTGGCTTTTCCCGATACTTTCCTCTCACTCGTCTTTTATGACATTATAGCCCCTGTTATTTACCTTTATCACTATATTACTACTTAAGAATAGTAACAACCACTATTTAGAATCTGCTCTGACAACTTTAATTTATTTACTAAAAACTTTAGCAGTTCAAAACTAAGTTTTTTTTGAATTCTTCAGTGCTTACAAAACAAAGTATTGCTACAATTCTTCAGCATCTGCAAAACAAAACTATAAACATGATTACCAAATAATTAAACCCTGAACACCTACAAATACAGCCTCAGAATCATACCTCTAATTTACGAAATTTTTCCTAAACTTCTTCATTTTTAGACTCAAATATTACAAGAATAAAATCCAATTCTCCAAAAACTTTTACTAAACAATTATATTTGATGAAAATTTCCATTTTACATGAAAAAATATCTACTCCTCTTCTTATTATTATTTGTCCATTTTTCGAGATCGCAATCTATAAAATCTGTAGATTCGCTAACGACCGAAATCTGTAAATCATTGGTTCAAAATCAGGCTTTAGACAATGAAATCAGAATTAATACCATCAACAATTCGCATATCGCCCCTTATCTGACAAAATTTAAGGACAGTATTGTACAAAGAAGAGTGTTTGAGCAGCTATTTTTCAGGTTACATAAAAACTGTAACGAATTTGTAGCTCTTTTTCCAAACGAATCTGAGAAAAGCAGCTGGTCCATGCAGAATGAAAAGCCTCTTGATGAAATATCCAGAGAGGAATGCAATCATTTTGATCAATCTTCAAAATATTATTACATAGAAAATAGCGGTGCAAAAGTAGCGGTAACTTTAAGCGATCATTTATGGATTGAAAATTTTACCGATGGTACATTCTCAAAATTGCATTACAGAAAAAAAGGCAGTTGTGAATTTGAACTGGAATTTATTGAAAGTAATAATCTGTCGCGAAAGAACTTAAGCATTAAAGGCGACAAATATTTGTATCATCTGTATAAAGAAGAGAATGGAACTTATAATGTCTATTTAAAGAATAAAGAAACGTATTATACTTTTACCCTATTAAGGCAATAAAAAACCCGTCAGAAATAATTCTGACGGGCTCTTAAGATATATTTTCCGTAAATTATACGTGTAATGCTCTGTTATCAGTAGCTGCCAAAGCCGCTTCTTTTATTGCTTCAGCAAAAGTTGGATGCGCATGGCTCATTCTTGAGATATCTTCAGCAGAAGCTTTAAATTCCATAGCTGTAACCGCTTCGGCGATTAAATCTGCTGTACGGGCTCCAATCATGTGAACACCTAAAACCTCGTCTGTTTTTTCATCAGCAAGGATTTTTACGAATCCATCTAAGTCAGCACTTGCTCTTGCACGTCCTAAAGCTTTGAATGGGAAACTTCCTGATTTGTATTTAACTCCTGCAGCTTTCAATTGCTCTTCAGTTTGTCCAACTGCTGCAACTTCTGGCCAAGTGTATACCACACCAGGGATTAAGTTGTAATCGATATGTGGTTTTTGACCTGCTAAGATCTCAGCAACCATAGTTCCTTCTTCTTCCGCTTTGTGTGCCAACATTGCTCCACGAACAACGTCACCGATAGCGTAGATATTTGGAACGTTAGTTTGTAAATGATCGTTTACTTCTACTTGTCCTCTATCAGAAATTTTTACTCCTGCTTTGTCAGCGTTCAATCCGTCTGTATACGGACGACGTCCAACAGAAACTAATGAATAATCTCCTTCTAAAGTGATTGTTTCTCCTTTTGCATTTTCAGCCTGAACCACAACAGCATCACCGTTTCTTTCTACAGATTTTACTTTGTGAGAAACGTAGAATTTCATTCCTTGTTTTTTCAATACTTTAGTCAATTCTTTAGACAAAGAACTATCCATTCCCGGAATGATTCTGTCCATGAATTCTACAACAGAAACCTGAGCACCTAAACGAAGGTAAACTTGTCCAAGCTCAATTCCGATTACTCCACCACCAATAATTACTAAGTGTTTTGGAACTTCTTTTAAAGCCAAAGCCTCAGTAGAAGTGATGATTCTTTCTTTATCAATTTTAATGAAAGGCAAAGAAGATGGTTTTGAACCTGTAGCAATTATAGTATATTTTGCTTCAATAGTTTCGGAAGTTCCGTCAGCTTTTGTCACAGCAATGTGCGTTGCATCTACGAAAGAACCTAAACCATTAAAAACAGTAACTTTATTTTTATCCATTAAGTAGTTTACCCCACCTGCAGTTTGATCTACAACAGCTTGCTTGCGTGCGATCATTTTCTCTAAATTGATTTTCACATCACCTGAAACTTCGATTCCGTGATCTGCAAAATGTGCAATTTCCGCATAATGATGAGAAGACGATAATAATGCTTTTGAAGGAATACAACCTACGTTAAGGCAAGTTCCACCTAAAGAGTTATACTTTTCTACAATTGCAGTTTTAAATCCCAATTGTGCGCAACGAATTGCTGATACATATCCGCCAGGACCTGAACCTATAATGACTACGTCAAATGAACTCATAGTTTGTCTATTTTATTTTTAGCGTTACAAAATTAAGGAATAAAGTTTTGTTTGAAGTTTAATTTTCAATGTTTTTTGGGTGAAATTTTAGATGGAGTTTTAACCGTTAAGAGCACTAAGATTTACGCTAAGTTCGCAGAGATTAGCTGTTTTTGGGTTTGTGATAAATCTTACTTTTATATATTTTAAAGACACACAAAAACAAAAAACACTGATAATCAGACAACAAAAAACATAAGCCAAAAAAAATAAAATGTAAATTTGAAATCTAATCAATGCTAATTCAAAATGGAAAAACTACAATTCAAAATAGAGATAAATGCAACGGCTCAAAAAGTTTATGAGGCGATGCTGGGTTTGAAAGATAAAAACACCTATGAACATTGGACAGCAGCATTTAATCCAACTTCTACCTATGAAGGAAGCTGGGAAAAAGGCAGTAAAATTTATTTTGTAGGCCTGGATGAAAACGGAAAAAAGGGCGGAATGGTTTCTGAAATTGTAGAAAACCAACCCGCTGAATTTATATCTATAAGACATTACGGTTTCCTGGATGGCGAAACTGAAATTACTACAGGGGAACAAGTTGAAAAATGGACTGGCGGACATGAAAATTATTCCTATCAGGAAAATAACGGTATAACTACTGTCACTGTAGATCTGGATACAGTAGACGAATACTTAGATTATTTTACAAGTACCTATCCAACGGCATTAAACAAACTAAAAGAAATTTCAGAGCGATAATTTCCTTAAATAATACTATTAAAAAAACTAAGCACCTTAGCCTCTTAGAATCTTAGCACCTTAAAAAGAAATCACCGTTGAGTTCTTCGCTTCACTAATCATAAACATACTTTGTGTGCTGCCAATATGTTGAAGCGAAGTCAGTTTTGTGGCCTAGATTACACAAATTCTCTCGAAGTTTTTTTGTCTCTCGCTGATTTTGCAGATCATGCTGATTTTGTAATTCTTATAAAATCGCGAAAAAAGTAAAGATTTATCGCATTTTTGACGCACAGCTGTACATTTTTAAGGAAAACCTTTGTTCCTTTGAATCTTTACACCAAAAACTCAGAACCTTAACAACTTATATCCTTAGCACCTTTAAAGAAAACCTTTGCCTCTCTGAAACTTTAGATGCCGAATTAAGGCTTTTTCTTAGGATTTCTGGAAGTGTGGAAAACAGAGTAAACGATTATTTCATTTCCAATAATTTCATAAATAATTACAAATGGAAATTTTACCAAAGTTAATTCACGATAACCAGGTTCTTTTTTTATTTGAAATAATTCCGGATGTGTTTTTAAAACCTGTAGATATGTTTTTAAGTAGGATAGAAATTGCTTTCCTAAACCTTTGCTCCTACTTTCATAGAATTCAATAGCTTTATCAATTTCATTTTCAGCTAAGGGTAAAATTTTAATTTTGAAAACCATACTTAGCATTCAAACGTTGTTCTACTTCTTCCCAGGAACTCGCTTCATTCTCCTGTGAAAGATACTTTTCTCTTTCTTCAGCAACAAGATCATAATGAGAATCAGGAACAAGTGATTCTTTTTCATCATGATTTATCGCATCAAAAACACTTTCCAGAATTTCTAATTTAGAATCATCTTTTATGAATTTCCCAAAATCCTTTATAAGTCTAAGTCTTAATTCTT
This sequence comes from Flavobacterium sp. UGB4466, assembly GCF_903469665.1. Classification (GTDB taxonomy): domain Bacteria; phylum Bacteroidota; class Bacteroidia; order Flavobacteriales; family Flavobacteriaceae; genus Flavobacterium; species Flavobacterium lipolyticum. The sequence continues at coordinate 11,250 of NZ_CAGKLC010000081.1, forward strand.
TTGTTTCCATGCTAAAATCTATTTGATTCAAATTTAAGCTTTTTTCGCTTTTGAATTTGAATCACAATCCAAAAACTTAGCCTCTCAGAATCCAAGCCCTTAAAAAGAAATCACTGTTGAGTTCTTCACTTCGCTAATCATAAACATGCTTTGCGTGCTGCCAATATGTTGAAGCGAAGTCAGTTTTGTGACCAGGAACTCACGATACGCTTCCATGTCTTTTACCAAAACTTTTAAGATATAATCATAATCACCGCTTACGTGGTGGCATTCCAGCACTTCGTTTAACTTGGTGACTTCACTTTCAAATTTGGTTAGGAATTCCTTAGTATGCTGAATCAGTTTTAAATGACAGAAAACCACAAATCCTTTTTCGATTTTAGATTTATTCACTAGAGCAACGTAGTTTTTAATGATGCCTTCACGCTCCAGCTTTTTAATCCTCTCATAAACCGCCGTCACAGAGAGATTGAGTTTTAAAGATAATTCTTTATTCGTTTTTTTACTGTCGGTTTGTAATAAAACCAGGAGTTTTTTATCTGTGGCATCTAAAGTCATGGCTTCAGTTTTAGGGTTTATGGTTTATAGTTCATAGTTGATGGTTTATAGTTTGTTCTTATTGCTGTAAAATGAAAGAAAATCTATTAACTGATCTTGCCTTCATCAAATTTAGATTAAAAATCAGGATAAATACATTTTTGTAGTTTTAAAATCTAATTATTCATTTCGTGATTGATTAATTTTCCAATTAGCTCTTAATTTGAAAAAGATTTCCTTCAAAAAAGAAGATACGAGGTTCATATTAGAAGTAAAAATCAAAATAGCAGTCTCAAAAAACCACAAACCACAAACCACAAACTATAAACTATAAACCATGAACCACTTTAACCCGGCAGACAAAATTCAGGATTTGCAATACTTTGGTGAATTTGGCGGTGTAAATCCATCGATTTCCGATTCTTCTACTTATACTTTTCTTTCAGCCAAAACCATGTTCGATACTTTTGAGGGGAACATGGAAGGTTGCTACTTATATTCCCGTCATTCTTCTCCAAGTAATCTGTATCTGGATCAGGCACTGGCAGCGATGGAAGGAACAGAAACCGCCAATGTCTCGGCTTCCGGAATGGGGGCTATCACTCCTACCCTGCTACAACTTTGTGGTGCGGGTGATCATATTGTCTCAAGTAGAACTATTTATGGCGGAACGTATGCCTTCCTAAAGAATTTCATTCCTCGCTTTGGAATCGAAACGAGCTTTGTGGACATTACCAAACTTGACATTGTAGAAGCGGCAATCACCTCTAAAACTAAGGTCCTATACTGCGAAACGGTTAGCAATCCGCTATTAGAAGTAGCTGATATCGCCGGACTGTCTAAAATTGCCAAAAAATACAATCTAAAATTGGTGGTAGACAATACGTTTTCACCTTTATCGGTTTCTCCTGCAAAATTAGGGGCCGACATTGTGATTCATAGTTTAACCAAATATATAAACGGAAGCAGTGATACTGTTGGTGGTGTAACCTGTGCTTCGAAAGAGTTTATCAATTCGCTAAAAAATGTAAATTCAGGCGCCAGTATGTTATTAGGACCTACAATGGACAGTCTGCGTTCGGCTTCTGTGATGAAAAACCTTCGTACGCTTCATATTCGTATCAAACAGCACAGTCATAATGCACACGTTTTGGCTGATAAATTCGAGAAAGACGGTTTAAAAACGGTTTATCCGGGATTAAAAAGCCATCCAAGTCATGAATTGTACAAAACAATGATTAATCCGGAATATGGTTTTGGAGGAATGCTGACCATTGATGTGGGCTCACTGGAAAAAGCCAACGAGTTAATGGAATTGATGCAAACCCGGAATTTAGGTTATCTGGCGGTGAGTTTAGGGTTTTATAAAACATTATTCAGCGCACCGGGGACTTCTACTTCAAGTGAAATTCCATTAGAAGAACAAGCCGAAATGGGACTGACGGATGGTTTGATCCGTTTCTCTATCGGTCTGGACAATGACATTGAACGTACCTACAAAATGATGAAAGCCTGCATGACAGAGCTTGGCATCTTGCAAAATAAAACAATTCTTTATAAATAAATTTGCACGATTTTTTTTTTAGTTTGTTTAAATCCGCTGAAGGTTTTTCTTTTGGCGGATTTTTTTTGTTCCTGTTTGAAATGAAAAGATCATTTTACCTGATACAAAATAATAAAACCGTTCTGAAAACATTCTCAGAACGGCTTATCATCTATATTTTTTTTATATTTCAATGGACGGATTAAAATCTATCCCCAATGCATTTCGTTTCAATGGCGGACGGATTAAAATCCATCCCTACAACGCATTTTGTTGTCCAATGGGGACGGATTAAAATCCATCCCTACTATACATTTCGTTCCGATGGAACTCTTATAGCGCTTAACTTATAACGTTCTCCGTGTTTAGCTTGCTGTTTTTTCGGCTGAAGCCAAAATAAATACAAAGACCAATAAGCAACCAAACTGTGAAATAAATCCAGTTCCAAACACTTAATTCGGCCATCATATACAAACAACAGATTAAACCTAAAAGCGGAATTAAGGATAGATTCTGTTTGAAAGCCCAAACCGTTAAACCAACCAATACCAATAAGAAGATCCACATTGGAATTTTATGTTTAAACAAACTCAGTCCGCTTTCAAATTTTGCAGTGTCTTTAATTGGCAAACCTTTTACAACCTCAACATATTTTGCTTCATCATCCTGATACTGGCTTAATAAATGCTCTAAATCGGATGTTTCTGAAGTTTTATTCTGAACGTCGATACTTTTTAAATAATTGAAAACTTTTTCAGAATCGGTTTTATCCAATGACGTAATAATATCTGCCGGGCTATTCACCTGGGTCTCATTGGTGATAAAACTCATCGTGGCTTTTTTATTGTACCCAAAGGCAAAAACTAATCCTATGATCAATAAAACCGGCATTATATATTTTGAATTGATATAAGGCGTTTTAAACTTTCCTCTTGGAATCTCTGGCTTATTTTGCAATACCAAAACTCCGGCACAAACCAATACAAATGCAAATAAAGTTCCGATACTGCATAAATCCGTTACCATGGTAAGATTTAAGAATAACGCGGGTACTGCAACCACAAAACCAGTTACGATAGTGGCATAAGAAGGCGTTTTAAATTTTGGATGTACTCTTGAGAAACGCTTTGGCAACAATCCGTCACGACTCATACTCATCCAGATACGAGGCTGTCCCATTTGAAAAACCAACAAAACACTGGCCATCGCTACTACAGCACTTACTGCAATGATTCCGGACATCCATTTTAAATCTAATTTCTCGAATACAAATGCTAGCGGATCACCTACATTTAATTCGTTATAACGCACCATTCCGGTTAAAACCAAGGCAATGGCGATATACAAAAGCGTACAAATAATAATCGCCCACATCATTCCACGTGGTAAATCTCTTTGTGGATTTTTACATTCTTCGGCTGTAGTTGAAATAGCATCAAAACCAATGTAAGCGAAAAATACTGCAGAAACTCCTTTTAATACGCCACTTACTCCATTTGGTGCAAACGGATCCCAATTGGCTGTATCTACATAAAATATACCAACCGCAATTACCAAAAGCACAATACAAAGTTTTACTACCACCATAATATTACTGGCATTACGGGATTCTTTCATTCCACGGTAAATCAATGCTGTAATCAGGATGATAATTAATAAAGCCGGAAGATCGGCAACAAAATGAAACGAGCCAAATAAAACCGGAGAAGTTGTCCAGGCCGTATAAGCAGACTGCAGAGCAGGTTCTAAATTTTCAAAGGCTTTTCCACTATGCATCAAAGCTGTTGCGTTATTAAATCCGTTTGAAGCGGTTAAGTAATCCATCTGAACCCACTGCGGGAGATGAATCCCTCCACTGGCGAGAAGCCCCGTAAAATAATCACTCCACGATATCGCAACGGTTATATTTCCAACGGAGTATTCCATGATCAAAGCCCAGCCAATTACCCAGGCTATAATTTCTCCAAATGCCACATACGAATACGTATAAGCACTTCCTGAAACGGGTACCATTGAGGCAAATTCTGCATAAGCAAAAGCGGCAAAACTACAAGCTACCGCTGTAAATAAAAACAAAAATATAACGGCTGGTCCGCCGTCTGCACTGGCTTTTCCGATCGTACTAAAAATTCCGGCACCCACTATAGCGGCAATTCCGAAGGCAGTTAAATCTCTGGCAGTTAAGTGTTTTCCTAATGCATTATGACCGTCCGCATCGTTTTTTGCAACTTGCTTCAGAATATCTTGTACCGTTTTCTTTCGGAATAAACCTGATAATGCCATATATGATTTTGCTTTTAAAATTAATTTAATTCGGTCTTTGTGGTTTTATTTTGCAAATAATGCAAAAATTATCCTGATTTCAAATATATAAAACGATTTTGTTTTGCATCGCTTTTTGTAATGAATTATTTTCACCCACGGATTATTGCGGATTAAACCCAGTCACACTGGTTTATTCTTTTCACGCAGATTTTAAAAAGATCTAAGCAGATGCGCGCAGATTTTATTTATTCTAATCTGTAGATTCTGCGGGAAACTTTTTTACCACTTCAAATCTTTGCTTATTGCTTTCACGCAGATTTTAAAAAGATCTAAGCAGATGCGCGCAGATTTTATTTATTCTAATCTGCTTTAATCCCCTTTGATCAGCAGAATCTGCGGGAAATCTTTTTAGCATTTCAAATCTGTTCTTATTTTTTTTTCTCGTAGATTTAACAGATAAAGCAGATTCTATCATCGGAGAAATTTTACACAGATTTTCAATAAACTAAAAATAAATCTACTCAATCTGCGGGAAACTTTTTTAGCATTTCAAATCTTTGCTTATTTTTTCTCGCAGATTAAGGAGATTTTTTTACCACAATAAGATCTGCTAAATCTGCGAGAGAGAAAGAAAAAAAGCCCTACAAATTGCACAAATTATTCTTTTGCCACAGATTATAGGGATTAAATTGATTAAAAAAATCTGTGAAAATCTTTTAATCTGTGGCAAAAATAAATGTGCAAAATCTGCGTGAGAAAAATCTAAAATCTACATTCTAAAATCTAAAATTACTTCAGGCAGTTTCTTAAAATACTTACCGGATGCTGGGCTTCTCTACTTGTTCCATCATAAATTTGGTGGCGACAACTGGTTCCAGCTGCGGCGATTTTCACCTCCTGAGCGGTGGCTCTTACTTTTGGGAATAGGGTATCTTCTCCCATTTGCATGCTTACCTGATAATGCTCTTTTTCGTAACCAAATGATCCCGCCATTCCACAACAACCTGAATTGTAAATGGTAACCACATTATTCATTGGTAAATTCAGCATGGCAAAAGTCGCTTCAACTGAACTCAATGATTTCTGGTGACAGTGTCCGTGAATTTTAATTTCTTTCTTTTCTGCCGAAAAAGAATCAGCTATGATCTTACCATCGACAATTTCTCTTTTAAAGAATTCTTCTATCGTAAAAGCATTTTTAGCTACTTTTTCAGCGGCTTCTTTGTTCGTTGCCAGACGCAGATATTCATCTCTGAACGTTAATATTGCCGAAGGCTCAATTCCGATTAAAGGTGCTTTTGCTGAAACTAAATCCTTAAAAATAGTCACATTGGTATCTGCAATTTTCTTGGCTTCTTCCAGAAATCCTTTCGACAAATACGTTCTTCCGCTTTCTTCATGATTGACGATCAGCACTTCATAACCTAATTTTGTCAATAGTTCAAAAGCATCTATACCGATATTAACATCATAATAATTCGTAAACTCATCATTAAACAAATACACTTGCCCGTTGGGGAAATTCTTTTGTTGTGGTTTATGATTTTCGTACCATTTTTGGAACGTCTTTTTTGCCAATAACGGAACTTGTCTTTCCGGAGCAATTCCCATGCTTTTTTTCACGAGAGACTGATTGGAAATAAAATTCGTAATCGACGGAAACAGACTTCCCATCTTATTCAGTTTGGCGTTGTGTGCAAAGATTTTGTTTCGGGTCGAAAAGCCGTTTGCTTTTTGGTATTGGTATAAAAATTCTGCTTTCAGCGTGGCTACGTCTACATTACTAGGACATTCGCTGGCACAGGCTTTACAGCTCACACACAATTCAAAAACTTCGTAAAGTTCTTTCTGGTCGAATTTATTTTCTTTCTCTGAATAGGTCAAATATTCGCGTAAGGCATTCGCCCTGGCACGCGTAGTTTCTTTTTCATTTTTCGTCGCGCGGTAACTCGGACACATGGCTCCTCCTGCCGACGGCAATTTTCGGCAATCACCTGAACCGTTACATTTTTCGGCGGCACGCAAAATCCCCAAACTATCCGAGAAATCCTGAAACGTTTTAATATCCGGTTCAACTCTGCCCGAAACAACACGATGGTTTTCGTCCATTTTTAAGGCATTCACAATCTTACCAATATTCAAAGCCGAGTTCGGATCAAACGCCAGCTTGATTCTTTTTAGCAATTCATAATTGGATTCCCCAATCATATAAGGAATAAATTCACCACGCACGATTCCGTCGCCATGTTCTCCACTCAGAGATCCTCTGTATTTTTTAACCAAAACAGCCACATCGGTGGCAATGGTTCTGAAAAGTTTTAAATCGGATGTTTTTTTCAAATTCAACACCGGACGCAAATGCAGTTCTCCTGCTCCGGCATGTGCGTAATAAATTGCCTCTTGCCCGTGACGCTTCATCATGGCCGAAAATTCAGCAATATAAGCCGGCAAATCGCTCAATTCAACGGCAGTATCTTCGATTGAATCGGCCGCTTTATTGTCTCCCACTATACTTCCTAAAAGACCCAGACCTGCTTTACGAAGTTCATTGGCTTTGTCAATATCATTCCCGTAAATTTTTACCCGTGCATAACCAAAATTGTTTTTTTCCAAATCAGCAATCAAAGCATTAGCCTGTTTTTCAGCATCTTCTAAAGTATGCGACGCCACTTCAAACAACATAATAGCTTTGGGCTCTCCCACCAAAAAGAAACGGTTTTTAATATGTTCCCGATTCGTTTTGGTACAATCTAAAATCGTATCATCAATCATTTCTGCCGTGTACAAATGATGCTTCATCGCTACAACAACAGATTCTAATGATTCCTGAATCGTGTGATAATGCCCCACAACCATAATACTGTGAGGTGGAGGCAGATCGTCTACTTTCAGCGTCACTTCGGTTGTAAAAGCCAGTGTTCCTTCGCTCCCGCAAAGCAGTTTGCCTAAATTGATAGTGGGTTCAGTTCCGCCAAACAAATCCGATTTCAGCAGAATATCAACAGCATAACCTGTATTTCTTCTGTGAATCTCGGGTTTCGGAAATTCTTTTACAATTTCTTCCTGAGTGGCAACAACAGAAAGCTCGTCGTAAATGGTTTTGTATATTTTATTTTCTAAGGTATCCCCTTTAGTTTTTTCGATAAATTCAGCAGAAGTCAGATCCTTAAAAACCACTTCCGAACCGTCGCTTAAAAGAGCTTTTAATTCAGCAATTTTATCACGTGTCACTCCATATCGAATCGAAGTGGTTCCAGAAGAGTTATTCCCCACCATACCGCCAATCATTGCGCGGTTTGATGTTGATGTAATTGGGGCAAAAAATACGCCATGCGGTTTTAAAAACAGATTCAGCTCGTCGCGAATTACACCAGGCTGAACCGTTACAGTTTTCTTTTCGGCATTGTACGAGATAATTTTAGTAAAATGCTTCGACACATCAACGACCAATCCGTCTCCTACTGCCTGTCCTGCCAACGAAGTTCCGGCCGTTCTTGGCGTAATCGACAGCTGATGCTGTCCTGCAAATTTTATCAGCTTGGCAATATCTCCAATTGTTTTGGGGATCGCTACCGCATTGGGTTTAATTCGATACACAGAAGCATCGGTCGAATAAAGCGTTTTATGAAGATCATCATATAAAAGGGTTCCTTCTAATGATGCTGATAATTGTTCTAACTCTTTAATTATTGACATTATAACTTGGTTTATAAACTAAAACGGATTCAGTGAATTACAAAAATAGTTTTTTTTAAGGTTCTGAGAGGCAGAGAGGCTAAGGTTCTAAGTTTTTTTCTGTAACTGTACCTTTTTGAATTGGAATTTAGATTTTTCGAGTTAGAATTTCACCCCAATGGTCACCCTGAGCGAAGTCGAAGGCACATCAATTGGAACGAGGGCTTCGACTTCGCTCAGCCTGACCGTAATGACATAAGACAAAAACCAAGTGCCATCCTGAGCGGAGTCGAAGACTAATGAAACTTTGAGGCTCTAAGACTCTAAGAGGCTAAGGTTCTAAGTTTTTTTCTGTAACTGTACCTTTTTGAATTGGAACTTGGAATTTTTGAGTTAGAATTTCACCTCAATGGTCACCCTGAGCGCAGTAGAAGACACATCAATTGGAACGAGGGCTTCGACTTCGCTCAGCCTGACCGTAATGACATAAGACAAAAACCAAGTGCCATCCTGAGCGGAGTCGAAGACTTATGAAACTTTGAGGTTCTGAGACTCTAAGAGGCTAAGGTTCTAAGTTTTTTACTTTGATTACGCCTTTTTGAATTGAAATTTGGAATTTTTGAGTTAGAAATTCACCTCAATGGTCACCCAGACCGTTGTGGAAGACTTAAAACCACTATTTCAATACAACCTTTTGAAATTTGGAATTTCAAAAATTGAAATTTACATTTGAGTTACAAATCTCCAATATATGAACCAGCCAAACAGAATCTATTTTTTAGGAAATCCATATCCAAAAGGTCACACTTTAGAACAATTTAAATGGAACGGAAGAATCGAAGAAGATGAATCGATTTGGTTTGATTTCCATTTAAAAACAGATGCTTATTGTGCCGAAGATCAATCCGAAGACGACGATGAAGAATATAAAGGTGACTGGCATTCCAAAGGAGTCTGGGGCAATTTTCATCAATGTACAATGTCTTCAACACATTGGGGAGATTATGGAATTAAAATCAATAAAACTTCACAAAAAACTGTTTTCAATGATTTTATAAAAGAGGATTTATTGGCAGACACTTTTCCCCTTGATGATGATTTTGATTATGACGAAATTGCATTCGGAATTTATTTATTAGGACACGATACCTGTGCCAATCATAGAATAAAAATTACTCCCAAAGCTCAAAACAAATATGATATTGAATGGACTGGAAAAATTGCTTTAACCTATTCCGGAGCCGACGAATTTAGACATGATTTTGAACTTCTTCTACATAATACTGAATTCGATGGTTTCTATTATCCTAAATCCTGGTCGCACGAAAAAGCAGCAGATTTCTTTAAAACTAATTTTGAAGATTTTGAGGAATACGAATTTGTCGACCTCAACCCAAAAAGCAAAAAACGAGAATACAAGTTCAAAAAGGAATAAACTTCTTTCAACCCAATTGCCCCCCCCTAAGCGGAGTCGAATGCTTATGAAATCTAAACTCAAATAAAAGTAAAATTTTCATTTTGCAATCACAATTAGTAAATTAAAATTGTAATATCATATCGTGTCTGTGCATTCCTATGGTGTAGTAATCATTCGTCACTTTTGTGGTTCGAAACCCGTGTTTTTCAAAAAAACCTTTTGCATATTGTGTAGTATCAATAATTAAAGAAAATTCAGGGTTGATTTGTCTGATTTGTTCAATTCTATGCTGTAAAAGCTTTTCACCAAATCCTCTTCCATGAAAGTCTTTGTGAATAAGTCCCCACGCCAATGCAAAAAGGCTATCATCATTCATGTCTGCAAATCCTCCACAGCCAATTACTTTTTGATTGTACTGAACAACAAAAAACCGAACATTATCTTTCCCTTTTTCAATACGCTCTAAAAAATTTTCAAAATCCTGTACCTCCTTACTTGCAAAATAATCCGGAACATTACTTTTAAAGGCTTCTATACAATCATTATAGTCACTGCTTAAATATTCTCTGATTGTTGTTTCCATTTTTATAATACTAATTAGAACCTTTTATCACCAATTACCAACGTTTTAACAGATAACAAAGTCTACAAATCTTTAATCAAATCACCCGGATTTACTTTTAAAGATTGAGCAATTTTAAACAAAGTACTTATCTTCATTTCCTGAGAACCTTTTATGTATTTCCTCAAATTCTCTACATCCATTTCAGCATCATGAGCAACCTCCCTTTGTTTCAGCTGTTGCTCTTCTATGATATCTTTTATTCTGATTCCTAATTGTTTGACAACTTCCGGAACTTCACTTTTTCTTGTCCTTTTCATGGGAATGAATTTACAATCAACAGATTGTTTTTATATGATTGTAAACAATCGGTTACATTCAACCGTTTATTTTATATATTTGTATTCAGCTAATTAAACACAACTCAATAACGGAAGTCGCAAACATGCATATTCCCCTAAAATTTTAGATTATGAGTACAACCAATCTTTCACAAGAAACCGAAACCAGGCTAACCAATTTTTTCAACAACACTATTGACCCAAAAGAAATGGCGAAAGCCATAAGACAAGTCAATTATATTGTTGCCTTAGGTGTTTTAAGAGAACATGAAACGCTTAAAAATGAGATAAGCAATCTCGAAAACAGCTTTTATTGGCTCAATGAATTAGCAGAAGTTTTGAATCCTTATTTGTGTGAGGAGTAATAACTATCTTTAGAATTAACAATGAAACCTCGGTTTTTTAGGAGCGAGGTTTCATTGTTTAAAAAAATTTTCTCTTTAAATATAATTTTATGTTCATTTTAAGCAAACTCAAATTCAAGTTGATCTTGTTTACTCTTTCTTAAAAAGTCTTTATTCGACATATAACTCCAAATACTATAATCCAAAGATTTTCGAGAAATATTTAAAAAATCGGCAGCAAACTCTACCGTTTTCTTTATATCAATATAACCTTTAATTTCAATTTCAGCCATTTCTACAAAACTATAAATATGTCTATCAACAGCCACAACATCAAAATTTAATAATTTCAAAAGATAATCTACTGTTTTTGGCCCAACTCCTTCCAAATTCAACATTTTTTGTTGATTTTCATTTTTTTGCAAGTGATTTTTTAAATCATAGCACGTATCTATATTATTTTCAATCAAAAAATGAATACAATCATATATTCTGTTTAATTTAGTTTCATGCTTCCAATTAATAATATTT
>NZ_CAGKLC010000082.1 GCF_903469665.1 Flavobacterium sp. UGB4466
TAGCTCGAAAGAGTTGTTAGGATATTTTTTAATCTATTTTTTCACGATTAAACGATTAACCAAATTAACGGTTCAACTTTCATAAAACCATTAGGTTACAGTCACGAATATCAGAATTATCAAAGCGTCCCAATAGCTCGAAAGAGTTGTTAGGATATTTTTTAATCTATTTTTTCACGATTAAACGATTAACCAAATTAACGGTTCAACATTTACAAAACCATTAGGTTACAGCCACGAATATCAGAATTATCAAAACGTCCCAATACCTCGAAAGAGTTGTTGGGATTTTTTTTACCTAAATCCTGAGTGGCGATAAAGGAACAGGAATTAATGTTGGCCAAATCAATCACATTGATTCCGCCAGTTTTTCCGTCTTTTAGATATGTTAAGGCATCTTCGGGATCGCGAACCAAAATGTGCATCCACGAAGGGCATTCAAATACACCTTCACCCAGAGAATAAGCTTGTCCCAGAAGTTCGGTCATGCCGTATTCTGAGTGAATAGCCGAAACGCCAAATCCTGCACAAAGTTGTTCGTGTAATTCCTCGCGAATCATTTCTTTTCGCTTGCCTTTCATGCCGCCAGTCTCCATAATAATAGTATTCTGAAGATTGAACTGGTGTTTCTCAATCAAATCGAGTAAGGCGTAAGTAACACCAATTAAGATTACATTTTGACCGGATTCGTCTAAAGCAGTTAGTTTTTTTATAAGATCGTCGTGATTGTGCAGGTAAAACCCACTGTCAGGCTGATTGGAGCGCTTTATTAAATCTTCGACCATATAGATTAACGAAGATCCATCACGCTCGAGATAAGACGGTAAAAGTGCTAAAACAACGTAATCTTCGATATTGCCGTAGAATTGTGAAAATCCATTGCGGTAACTTTCTTCGTAAAGACTTACATCGGTAACGATATGTCTGCTGGTAATTGCGCCTGTGGTTCCGCTGCTGGTAAAAGTTACCTGAGCCGGATCATTGTTGGAAACTACATTATGACTTTTGAAAAACTGAATGGGTAAAAAAGGAATTTGTTCCAATGATTTTACCTGTTGTGGATTTACTTTTAAAAAATCGCAAAAATCACGATAGACAACGTTATTCTCATGTTGAAAACGAAACACTTTTAGTGCTATTTTCTCAAATTGTTTCTGACTTGAAATGGTAAAGATATCGTTGGCTGTGATCAAAACTTTTTTTGTGCAAAGATATTGTTTTTAGTTTTTAGTCACAGTATTCAGTCGCAGTTTTCAGTTGTCATTTTAGGGTTTCGCAGAAACTGAAAACTGTGACTGTGACTGAAAACTAAAAAAGCTCTAATTTTCATTAGAGCTTTTGTGTTTTATCGAATAATGAGCTTTCGTGTTGCCGAAGCATTTTCTTCGCTTATTTTGATGATGTAAACGCCTGGAACCAGATCAGAAACGTTTAATTCTCGAGAACTTAAATGTGTTTGAAGTACCTTTTTACCCAGAACATCAAAGATGATAATCTCTTTTTCTAAATCATTTTTAGAAGAGATGGTTACTTTTCCACCGGTCACGGGGTTAGGGTACAAGCTTAATCCCTCAATGGTTGCTACCTGTTGAGGTTTTGGTAATTGCTTACTGTCTTGTGCCGAAACACTTACAGTAAAGAAAAAAGCCAATAAGAAAGTAATATAAAAGTAATTTTTTGCCATCGCGTTATTTTGGTTACTGTAAATATACAAAAAAAAGTACAAAAATTACACCAAAAAAAAAACATCCTAAAATTTTAGGATGTTTTTAACAATATTTTTTTTAAACTTTTATTTAGTCAAATCAACACCATTAACTGTTGCCCAAGCACCTCCAGTTATTGAAGCTCCGGTAGCAGTATCATCTGTTACAAAATTTCCAGCTGGGAATGCAACAGTACCGTCCCAAGGAGCTACTACTACACCTAAGATGTTTTTAGAAGTATTAGTGATTTTAACTTTAGTAATTTTAATTTTACCACCGTTTACTTGGTTTGTGTTTGTTGAAGCATCTTGTATTTTTACAGCTGCACCAGTGTAAACTTTACCAGCTTCAGTATAGTCACCGTAACCATCGATGATAATGTTACTGAAATCACCATTTCCTTCATTTTTGAATTGGAAAGCATCTACTTGAACATCTCCAACTGCTTCAGGAGTTGTACCAGCAATTCTTCTTAAAGTGATATTTGTAACTTTAGGGAAGTAAGCGTTATTGTTTTTAGAAGATTCGATTTCAATTCCGAAGTTTCCTTTTACATTTTGACGTGCATACCAATTTGAATTGGCTTGACCTTGCCATCCATCTTGCCAGTCAAAAGAATCATCTGTATTTTCGTAAGAGATCGCATTTGTTAAACTTGCAGTTCCTCCGTAAAATTCGAATCCGTCATCAGCACCTCTGTAAGATACTAAGTGGTCTAAAGTTGTTCCTGATCCTACAGAGTAGAAAGAGAATCCGTTTAATTCTTTAGTTCCGTCAGCTAATTTAGAACCAGCATATTCTACTCTTACATATTTTAATGAACCACCGTTATGAGCAGCATTTGTTCCTCCATATGGTAAAGCATTTCCATCTTCTGAAGTAGAAGTTTTTACACCGTTGATAGCATTGATTGGTGCGTCACCATACATGATGATACCTCCCCAAGAACCTGCTATTTTAGATTTTTCAGTAAATACAACTGGTTTGTCAGCTGTACCATTGATAATTAGTTTACCTCCATTTAAGACTACTAATGCATTATCTCCGGTAGTTTTATCAACTGTAATAGTTGAACCAGCTTCAAAAGTTAATGTTACACCTGAATTAACTTTCACCATACCTTTCATGGTATAGTTTCCTAAAGCATAAGTTTTATCAGCTGTAATTGGACCTGTAATTTCTCCAGTTGCTACAGGTACAGCCGTTACAGTTACAGTTTTTGTAACAGAAACAGATTGTACTGTATAAGTAATTACTGAAGTACCAACAGAAACTCCTGTGATAACCCCAGTTGAAGCCGCAACAGTTGCAACAGCAGGTGTAGCACTTGTGTAAGTACCGCCAGTAGTTGTACTGCTAAAAGTGGTAGTCGCTCCTACAACAATACTTTCAGTTCCTGTTAAAGGAGCTATAGTAAATGGAGCCGGATCGTTGTCGCTACTACATGATGAAAATAATAAGCCAATAGAAAGGGCTAAAGCGAAAAATTTAGTTTTCATAGTTGTGTTTTAATAGTTTATTTCTTTGCTGACAAAATTAGGATGGGAATACTTCATATGTGTTAGCTAAGTATTACAATACTGTTATTATAAAATCTCTTAAATATGAATTTAATGTTAAGTTGATTTATAATGGACTATAAAAAAAGCCCTATCGAAATAGGGCTTTGTATTTATAAAAGCAAATAGTATTAGAATGTGGATCCCAGGCTTAAAGAAAACCCACGGCTTTTTTTGTAACTTCTTGTGATCGGATCTCCTACAACAGGAGTTACGCTGTTATCTCCAATTTCAAATTTACGAGCAGGGTCAATTAAGTTGTCTGCTGAGAATTTTATATCAAAATGATCATTTATTTTACTGCTCCATACAAAGTCTAATTGTTGTACTGGCAGTTCGTAAATATGATCTAAACCATTTGTCCCTACTGCATAGATTCTCTTTCCAAATACGGAATAAACTAATGAAAGAGTATTGCTCCAATTCTTATTAATGTCAAATTGATATTTTAAATCGGAATTAATCAACCATTTTGAAGCACCTTGTAAATCTCTTGATCTATGAGTTTCTATTGATTGTGAAGTACTTCCGTCAGGGTTTATGATGAAAGGTTTTACTTCTGCTTTTGTACTCATTAATGAAGTATTGAATCCTAGTGAGAAATCTTTAAAAGTATTAGTAAGTCTTCCTAAATCATATATGAATTCAATTTCTGCACCGTATAGAACGGCATTGTCTGAATTCAAATAGGTAATGATTGTAGAACCTGCAGCATTAGCGGTTAATGTTCTTTCAATTGGATTTTTCATTTTCTTTCCAAAAAGACCAACTGCAAACATTTCTTTCGCTGTTGGGAAAAGCTCATACTTTAAATCAACATTGTAATTGTCGCTATTTACTAAATATGGGTTTCCTTTCATAGAAGTTCCATCGGCATTGATGTATTCAATTGGATAAGCTTCCATTATTACAGGTTTTGTATAAGTTATACCACCGGCTAAACGGATATTTGATTTTTCATTAATACTGTATTTAGTATTTACCGAAGGTAGAAAATAAACTTTATCGTAATTTAAAGTTATGAATGGTTCGTCAAATGAACCTTGTTGTCTGTACTTAGTAGTTCTATTTGCATTTTCTACTCTTACTCCACCATTCACTTCAAGTTTTTCATTGAACTTATAAAGTAAATTTGCATACCCGGCATTGGTTCCTTCTTTTAGGATTGCTTTATAAGTCGAGTTAGAGCTTTCTCTGTAGTTAAAAGCACCTCCGGCTACGTAGCCGTTCAATTGATTGTCAATGCTATTCAAAGGAGCATCAACATTTGGACCTGTAGTTGGTGAAATAAAACGATAAGAAGATTCCATATCAGATTTATTTCCGTTATATCCAACTGTAAGTTTATGGTTTTTGTCTGATCCAAACTTTAAGTTGTATTCTGCTAAGCCAGAGAAGTATGAATTTCCGGTAATTTCCAGATATTGTTTGATAAAGTTATTTCCGGCAATTGAAGCTATAACTCCGTCATTTTCAGTTTTTACACCTGAGAATGCTTTTCTGTCAGGTTGGTCGTATTTTGTTTTTGCATAAGAGATACCAGCTTTTACAGTCTGACTTTTGTCTTCAGTTAATGCGTATTCTCCTAACAGTTGATTATTCCAATAATTTGACTGGTCTAATTGATTCGTTCGGATAAGAGTTTTGTTTGTTCCGGTTCCTGTTTCAGCATTTGCAACACCAAATTGATCTTTGATTAAATTGTCAGTAGTTCTTATAAAAAGACTATTGTAAGCTAATTTGAATCTTTTGGCACTATAATTTAAACCTAATAAACCCGTTAAAGAAGTTTTATAATGGTTGTCTGTCGTAACAAAGTCAGTTTTGTAAGCGATTCCGGTACTTTGATAGGCAAAAGTTCTGTCTACTCCTTCTTGAATCCCATAGCTGTTTTCAGCATTTATCGAAAAGATATAAGAAAAGTTTCTGTCCTTACCTAAGTCGAATTTTTCTGAATGTAAAAATCCAATACTTGTGTTTAGTGGACTTCTTATCGGTGAAACATCAAAACCACTTTGAAATGAATTTAACGATTCTTGAGGAGTAAAAACATGTCCGGAAGGAGTACCTCCTAATAATGAAGGCAGTTTTCTATTGTCGCCTGTCATTCCAAAGAAACCTTCTGCTGAGTCTGCATCTTTAGAAAGAGAGAATCTTTTAAAATTACTATTGGCAATATAACTAGTTCCGATATTAATTTTTGTAATGCTTTTTGTGTTTTTCGAAGTCTGGATATTAAATGTTCCTCCAGCGAAGTCACCATATATATTAGGGTTGAAAGTCTTGTATACTTCTATAACACCAACAATATCAGTTGAAAATAAGTCCAATGGGATAATCTTTAAAAAAGGATTGTTTGTTGGAGCGGCAAGATCGTTGATTAATAAATTGTTGTATCGGTCTTCTAATCCACGAACAAATAAACCTCTTGATCCTACTTTTGTAATCCCGGTGATTTTTGTCAAACCTTCTTCAACATCACTAACACCTTTTCTTGACATTTCCTGTGCTCCAATACTTTGTTTGATAACAACAGCATTTTTTTGATCGAGTAATAAGGCGGTTTCTTTTTCTTTGTTTACGGCAGACGATTTTACAACAACATCTTTAAGTGTAAAACTTCCTGACGAAAGTACCTGATTTACAGTGATTGTTTCATTTGCTTTTACAGTAACTGGCTTTTCTACAGATTCATATCCAACGAAACTAAAAATAATGATATAATTTCCCGGATTTACATTTAAGGAATATTTTCCCTCAATGTCAGTGTTTGCGCTAATGTTTGTTCCCTTTAATAAAACATTTGCAAAAGGTAGGGCTTCATTGTTGGTTTCTTTGTCGGTTAATACACCAGAAATCGTACCTTTGTTTTGTGCGATCGAAATCGTACAGATGAATAATGTGATAAATAGAAATTTTAAATTGAATTTCATTTCAGTGTTGTGTTTAAATTTTTGTGCAAAGAAAAAGACGCTGTGTAAAGTTCATGTTAGCCACTTGTTATGTTTTCGTGTTGCTTAGATTATCAAATTGTTACCAGATTAAATTACCGTTAACCGCAATTTTTAACGGTCGTTTTATTAGTATATTTACCATCTCAAATGAAAATCATCGAATGTATAATAAAGAAAATTTGATGTAAAAATCTCAATTTTTGCTATTTATGAAAAAAACACAAACCAAGATTTTACTAGTTGACGATGAACCAGATATCTTAGAAATCGTTGGCTATAACCTTGCTCAGGAAGGCTACCAGATTGTAACTGCCTCTAACGGAAAAGAAGCAATTGCAAAGGCTCAGAAAGAATTGCCGGAATTGATTATTATGGATGTAATGATGGCAGAAATGGATGGAATGGAAGCTTGCGAACACATTAGAAAAATTCCCGAATTAAATAATGTTATCATAACATTCCTTACCGCAAGAAGTGAAGATTATTCACAAGTAGCTGGTTTTGATGCAGGTGCAGATGATTATATTACCAAGCCAATAAAACCGAAATTATTGGTCTCCAAAGTAAAGGCGCTGTTAAGAAGGTTAAAAGAACAAGAAGTCGTAAGTGATACCTTAAATGTAGGCGGAATAGAGATTAACCGTGAAGAATACAAGATCATTAAAGGTAACATTGAGATTGCCTTACCAAGAAAAGAATTTGAATTGTTTTACTTGTTAGCTTCAAAACCAGGGAAAGTTTTTAAAAGAGACGAAATTCTTGATAAAGTCTGGGGGAATGAAGTGGTAGTAGGAGGAAGAACGATTGATGTTCATATTCGAAAACTTCGCGAAAAAATTGGAGAAGACCTTTTTAAAACCATAAAAGGAGTGGGGTATAAATTTGAAGTTTAGATTTTTAAGGTCCTGAGGTTCTTGTGAGTTAAGTTACTAAGAAAACTTTATCAGGATTTAAATTCATTCAAATTGTTTTAAAATATTCAATACATTTAAACCATATAAGAATTGAAGTTTGTGTAATCTTCATTTTCTTATATGGTTTTTGAGTTATTCCTTTTTTTCTTTTGCCCGAAAGAATAGAACTCAAAAACAGAACTTAATTTTCTTAATCTCTTAATGACTCAATAATTTCAATGAAAATTAATTTTAAAAAAACATACAAATTTGCTGTAAAGTCAGCATTATACATAAGTCTTTTTGCAACAGGATTTGTGATGATATTGATGTCTTTGTTTTATAAAAACCAATTGAAGTATCAATTTGCATTCGGAATAATCTTTATAATATCCATTTATGCTTTTTCATTTTTGGTCTTGCAATACCGTGTGGAGCGTTTTATTTATAGAAGAGTCAAGAAGATATACGATGAGGTTTCGTTATTAGAGACAACAACATTGATCAATCAGCCTATAACTACAGACATGGAAACGCTTTCACGCGAGGTAAAAAAGTTTGCCACCGATAAAAAGCTGGAAATTGAAATGCTGGAGATCCGGGAGCAGTACCGACGTGAGTTTCTTGGAAATGTTTCGCACGAGCTGAAAACGCCTTTGTTTACGGTTCAGGGGTATGTTTCGACTTTGCTGGATGGCGCTATGGAAGATAAGAACATTCGAAAAAAATATTTAAAGCGAGCTGAGAAAGGGGTTGAGCGATTGATTTATATCGTTGAAGATCTGGACATGATCACCAAATTAGAATCAGGAGATCTGGATTTAATCATGAGCGATTTTGATATTGTAGAACTGATTCAAAACGTTTTCGATTTATTGGAGATGAAAGCCGACAAAAAGAAAATTAAACTGGCTTTTGAAAGTAAAAACATTAAATCAGTAATCATTCGCGGAGATAAGGACAGAATTCAGCAAGTTCTGGAAAACCTGATCGTGAACTCTATTAAATACGGTAAAGAAGGTGGTTTGACTGAGGTGGGTGTGGTTAACTTAACCAAGAAAAAGGTGCTGATCCGTATTAGTGATAATGGGGAAGGTGTTGAAAAACAAAACATTCCGAGACTTTTCGAGCGCTTTTACAGAGTGGATAAAAGTGGAACACGTTCAGAGGGTGGTTCCGGATTAGGATTGGCTATTGTAAAGCACATTATTGAAGCACATAAAGAGAAAGTATATGTAGAAAGTGAGTTCGGAATTGGTTCTGAATTCTCTTTTACGCTTGAAAAAGCAAATAAAACAGTAAAAGCTGAAGTTAAATAATTGTAAGCTTGTTGGAGTGAAGTGTCGTGAAATCTAGTGTTTTAACACTGATGAAATTTACGTAACTATTTCGCAACAATTCCTTTTTGTTATAGTAACACCTTGTTAATGATATCTTAACATAGGTGGCAGATCTTTGCATTCGAAAAATTAAGGGATCAGAAAACAAAAAGAATGAAAATAAGACTAATAGCAATTCTGTTGCTAATTACCTGTGTATCAAATGCACAGGATCTAAGTAAAGAAGAGGTAAAAAAAGAAGTAGTACGTCTTCTTGATTCAATCAACAAAGCAAAACTGCCAGACACTCAATCCGAAAAGAATGATGATGAAACGGATAAAGATCGTTGGTATGATAAGATTTCTTTAAGAGGTTATGCACAAATACGATACAATGGTTTGTTTTCTACAAATGATAAAGTATCATGTGATCAGTGCGACAGATCATGGGGGACAACTTCTACGGCCCCGAATGCAAAAGCAAACAATGGTTTATTTATCAGACGTGCACGTTTAGTATTTTCCGGTCAGGTTCATCCAAATGTATTTTTCTATTTTCAACCTGATTTTGCGAGTTCTCCGGTTACAGGAGTTCAGAATTTTGTTCAGGTTCGGGATTTATATTTTGACCTTTCTTTTGATAAGAAGAGAGAGTACAGATTACGTGTCGGGCAGAGTAAAATACCATATGGTTTCGAGAATATGCAGTCAAGTGGACAGCGTTTAACTTTAGATCGAAACGATGCATTGAACAGTGCCATATTAAACGAACGTGATTTAGGAATGTTTTTTTACTGGGCACCGGCTAAAATCAGAGAGCGTTTTGAAATGTTGGTAAAAGACGGTTATAAAGGATCAGGTGATTATGGTGTATTCGCTTTTGGAGTGTACAATGGGCAGATCGCGAATAGATTAGATGGAAACAGAGATTTGAATGTGGTGGCAAGAGTAACGTACCCATTTGTAATTGGAAGCCAGATTATCGAACCCGGAATTCAGGCTTATGCCGGAAAATGGGCTTTTTCAGGTGAAATTTCATCAGGAGTTAAAGTGAACAATTCACAGCACGTAAAAGATCAAAGGGTAGGAGCAACCTTTGTATTATATCCAAGACCTTTTGGAATTCAGACAGAGTACAATATCGGAAAAGGACCAAGATACAATTCAGTAATTAATGCAGTCGATGAAACAGATCTGGACGGTGGTTATGTTTTACTGAACTACAAATTAGATATTAAAAAACAGGTTATTTATCCTTTCGCCAAATTTCAATATTACGATGGAGGAAAGAAATATGAGAAAGATGCCAGAAGTTATGTTGTTAGAGATTATGAATTTGGTATAGAATGGCAGCCTCTAAAAGCTTTTGAACTTACTGCGGAATATGTGATTGCCGACAGAACTTTCCAGGACAGTGCACTTCCTGTGAACAGACAGCAAGGAAACTTATTGCGTTTGCAGGCACAGTTTAACTTTTAGTTTTCATCCTCAAAAACGGTAAACAGAGTATCCCAGTCTATCGTATCGTTAAATTGAGTCAGACCTTTAAACGACTTTACTTTTGAAAGATCTTCAATCGTAAAGTCGTCTTGCATTGCATAAGGTACTAAATTTTCGTTCTGAAGCTTTATGGCCAGATATTCCTGCTCGTATTGCCCCGGAGTTGGAATAAAAAAGGCTTTCTTGCCTAATTTTGCCAAATCCATAACGGTCGTGTAACCGGAGCGGCATAAGACAAATTCACTTTCGTTAAAAGTCTGTTCCAACTGTTTAGAGTTCATGAAATTATAATACGTAACATTTCCGGCTTGCCATTTGGTTTGTGTTTTTTCCACAATACCCTGAACAAACACTACTTTTCCTTTATAATTGACAATTTCTTTCTGTAATTTTTCGTCCAAAAAAGTACGCTGAGGTTCAGGTCCTGAGAGGATAATCATCAGATCATATACTTTCGGAGTGTCTTTTTTACGCATTCTGCTTAATGGACCAATATACTTTAGTTTTAGATCATCCGTTTTAAGATGACCCAATTCTCCGGTAAGATTTATCGTGTCATTAGTGTCCGGAACCCAGCATTCCGTGTATTTTTTTATAATATGCTGATGGCATTTACTGGTGAACCAGGTGGTGTTTCCGGTCATGACATTCAATTGATGGGTCATAAAAACGGAAGGGACTTTTTTACTGAAAACCCCTAGTCGGTTATCCGAAATAATACCGTCTATTCCGTGTTTTTTAATCCAGCTTTTTACGATTTTTTTTTCGTCAAGGATGGCGACAATCATTTTTGGCAGGTTTTTAATCAGCTTCCATTTGAAGTTTTTAGCATTCTTGGCGTATTCGATATGATAAGATGGTAATTCAAGGGTTTGAATGTATGGAAACTCTTTTCGTAACAATGCTAACGCAACACCGTCAGAAGCAATTATCGGGATGTAATTGTTTTCCTGAAGCGCTTTTATAATAGGGATGCATCTTGTCGCATGACCTAATCCCCAGTTTAATGGAGCAACTAAAATTGTTTTGTTCGCAGAATAGTCAATGCTCATAGTGTAACACTTTTTAAAAACGAAGATAAAGAAATATGCTTTTTATGTTATTTCGTACGTATTACTAAATTATTAACTCTATAAGGGGCTTCAGCCCATATAATTCGTTGTTTAGGTTGTGGAATTAGTAGTGTTTGGAAGGAAAAGTTACTTGTATGTTAACGAATATTTGGTTTCTCAATAGACAAAAAAAAGGAGTTACTGTAAGTAACCCCTTTCAGATATTGGTAAAAGGAACTTTAATCCTGAATATAGGTTTTGTTTCCATTTTTATTAATGTAGTATTTACCGCCTTTTGGTCCGGTATATACTTTTTTTCCATTGTACTCGCCGGTTACTTTGTCGGCTACTTTTGGAGCTTTTTCATTCGTTTCTTTTATTGTTTTCGAAGCTGTTTTTTTTGCAGCAGCGGCGTCTTTTTGTGCTGCTTTTGAAGCTTCAGTTGCTTTTGCTGCTGTTTTTGTTACGTCAGCTTTTGCACTGGCGGCTTTTGTGCTTGCTGCTTTGTCAGCGGTCTTTGTGGCTTTTACAGCATCAGTTTTTGCTTTTGTAGCCTCGTTTTTAGCTTTGGTTGCCTGTTTGTCGGCAGCTTTTTTTGCTGTGCTTGCAGACTCTTTTGTCGCTTTTGCTGCCGCTTTGCTGGCATCATCAGCTGCCTTTTTGGATTTTGAAGTTTCTTTTTTAGCGTCGGCTTTCGCTTTATCTGCTTCTGCTTTTTTCTTTTTCGCAGCAGCTTCGGTTTTGCTTTTTACTGCTTTTGTAGTTACATCTTGCCCATAGAAATTAGAAGACAGAAGAACTACAAAACAAAGTACTAATAATTTTTTCATAATGTTACAAGTTTAAATTTCATTTAAAATTAAACAATTTCTGATTATGTTTTTTGTAAAGTGTTAAAAATAAGCACGGAGTTGTATATTTCCGGTATGAACCACCGAGCCTGTCTCACTTTTTCGCCCCTGATAATTTAAATTCACATCTAAAAACTGTGTGATGTTTTTTTGTAAAAGAAACTTCCACACCAGGTTTTGTCCGGCCTGTAGCCCTTCCAGCATTTGAAACCCTACTGACGAAAATTCATTTCCTGTGAATTTGTTCTGGTAAAAAGAAAATTCTCCGTTTACCGTTATTTTTTTTTCTCCCGCAAATGAAAATGAAGTTCCCAATCGATTTTGAACCAGAGTTTCAAAATTTCCTATTTGATTTTCTTTGTTCTGAAACTCAAAAAAGAAATCCAGACTGGTGTTTTTCGAAAACAAATAACTCACTTTGGGAGCCATTTGGTGGCCCGTGATAGCATAGTTTTTTTCGACAAAATCTTCAGAAACCAGGTCGGTTTTAATCGTTTTGGTAAAGAAGTTAAACAGCCAGCTTTTTTGATACAAATGGGTGTATTGCAATTGATGTGAATTGTTTTGAACATTTTGCGATCCAATCGAAAGTAGGTTTTTGCCTTTATTGACCAAATAAGTATAGGTAACGGAATGTTTTTGTTTGCCGCGATTGTAGTACAAACTATTTCTGAAACTCGAATTAAGCCCCAGTATATTTTCTTCTGAAGAATTAAACGGATTCAATTCCAGACGCTCTCCCTGACTTTTTACTTTGCGATCCATAATAAAGGATGTCTGATTGTAAAAATAAGACAGGAGTTTTTTGAAACCGGTCTCGTTCTGCCACTGCAATGGATTTAATGCCACAGATTGGGAGAACCTATTTTGATTGGTTTTGATGTAAACCCGATTTGGTAAAAAGATTCGGATGTAGCGGGCCTGATCGGGAAAGGCTGCAATTTCAAATTCTTCCAGTTCCTGAATTCCGTTTCCGTTGTAATCGTTCCAGGTATAAACCCCCTGACCCGTCGGAACTTCAATATAGGTAAACTCCTGTTGGGCAATAGTTCCTGAACTGGTTTCATAGGTGGTTCCAATTTGCAGGAGCTGATTAAAAAAACGATCGTTATAAAGTATTCGGGAGTTTAACGAAGGTTCATTTTTTCGGGTAGCATCTGTAAAATCCAGTTTGCGATAGCTGGCATATACCGCCAGATCGGTTTTCTTATTCTGAATTAATTTTGATTTTAAAAAGTAAGTTTGAGAATTGTTTACATGCTGTAGAGATCCGTTTTGTAAACTGTCATTTCGACGTTGCAAATAACCAATTTCGACAAAAACTTTAGTGCTGTCACCACGGCCAATAAAAACACCATACTCTGAAAATCGTTGGCTTAAGGCCGAGAACTGATTAGTGATTTTATTCTTCTGCTGATTGTCTTCGAGCTGCATACTGGCGCCGACCCAGTTTTTACCAAAATGATATTTAGTTCTGGTTTGATTCCGAATAAATTTTGAAGTAGAATTTGTAGCATCTGAATTCAGGAAGCTGCCCCTATTTTCGATCGTCCATTGTTGCAATTTGAAAAGTGCTGTTGAGGTGTGACGCGATCCTGAATAACTTTTGGAGTAATCTAATTTCTCAAATTGATAGGTAAACAATCCAATATTGGAAGTCTCTTTTTGGGCAAATAAATCAAAATTTAGTCCTGTGATCAACATGTTTTGGTTCCCGAATAGTGTCTCGTTTAAATTCCAGTCGCGGTTGAATTCAATATTGTACAAACGCTCAACAGACCTGAAATCTTCCTGAACGAATTGATAGTTTGCAAAGGCATCCAAAGACCAGCTTCGTGTAAAAAGACGTTTTTTAATATTGGTTTTAATAGCAATACCGTCATTATTGGCATCATCTATTCTAGAGAACAGGTTTTTGTCGTTGTTGCTTACTGCAATTTCAAAGTCAACCAGCGTTTTTTCGTCCGGATTGTATTTGCCTAAAAAAGTAGCTACCTGTAATTTTATAGGTGCGACCAGATTGACAAGTGGTTCATAATTGCCTTGTAAAATTCCGTTAATAGGAGCTTTATATTCATAAATGCGTTCTACAGAGTTATTGTTTTGAATGATGTAATTACCGGCATTGTTTCCAACAAGACTAAATTTTACGTTGTATAAAACAGTGCTCGCATCTTTTGAATATTCATAAATTTCGATAGAATTGACTATTTTTTTTTTGTAAAGTATTTTAGTATCGGCATAGGTGTCTTCATAGGCCGAAGGGGCTTTCATTAAATTCGGATCATCTCCGGCCTGACTTAGAATCTGAACCTGTTCTTTTGAAAGATTTTGTTGTAAAGGCTGATTCTTCATGTCGTTTTCAGAATAGAGATAACCGCCAAAACTCCAGTTTTTGCTTTCATGAGTTCCGCCTGCATAGGTCACGAGTCTGTTGTAATTTCGTTCAGAATATTGGTACTCTACATTAATTCGCATTTCGGAAGTAATCGTAAAAAGAGAAGTGAAAGTAATTTCACCCGCATTGTAGTCGATCACATAATCGTTATTTTCTCCGCGTTTCAGCAAAACACCATTTACATAAACACGCTCAGAGCCTGAAATTACCAGAACATACAATTCACCATTTTGTCCTTTTAATTTATAAGGTCCCTGATTTCCTTCCTGGCCTGTAAAAGTACTTTTGGCGTATTGTCCCTTTACAAAAGCGACTGAAGCAAAAATGTTGGTTTTGTTTTCGTCTGTACCAAAATTAAAATTGGCCGAAAGCCCCTGGACTTTTTTATTGAAATTTAAAAACTGGGTTTTTCTGTTCTCTAAAAAAACATCTCCGGCCCGAATATTCCAGTCGTCTGTGAAAAGTTCCATAAAGATATTGTCAAACTGATCCAGTTTTTGAGAATAACCGCCATCCTGAAGCGGGATATTGCTGTCTTGTAAGGAAGCTCGTAAACTAAT
This sequence comes from Flavobacterium sp. UGB4466, assembly GCF_903469665.1. Taxonomy (GTDB): domain Bacteria; phylum Bacteroidota; class Bacteroidia; order Flavobacteriales; family Flavobacteriaceae; genus Flavobacterium; species Flavobacterium lipolyticum. The sequence continues at coordinate 14,793 of NZ_CAGKLC010000082.1, forward strand.
TTTGTCAGATATTTTTCCTGTAATCTGCAAATCCAGATTGGAATTTAGAACTGTATTTTGGTTGTTTCCGACAGTTACTCCTCTTGTAATGCTTCCGGATGTATTTAAACCATCAAACGGAGTGACTTTTTTGGTGACAGCATTATCAATTTTATACAGCTTTTCAGTACCAATGTCGTTGGATACGACCTGATTTGATTTGTATAAGGTATATTCCCGGGTTAGAAAATCGGGATATTTCAGATAATTTACAATTAAAGTATCGGCAGTTGAACCTAACTTTTCATTTAGAACTAAAGTTCCCTTTTTAAAATCAATTTTATAAAAAGTAGAATCGACAGCTTCATTTTTAGTTGTAAAAAGTTGAAAAAATGCCGAATTGATACTTACTTCTTCAAGATGAATAGTATCCCGGCTGGCAATTATTTTCCTGGTTTTGTACGATGATACCGTTTCCTGTGCCTGAAGCCCGGAAAACCAGATGAAAATAGTAAGAACCAGTAATTTTTTCAACATAAATACTTTAACTCTCAAAAATCAAAAGTAGTATTTATAATTGGGAAATAAAGAGTCCGCGATTCAGACAGATTGGGGATCCGTTTAAGCGCAAATTGTCCTATCTCCCGCTTCTGATCTGACAGCACATCGTCATAAAAATAGAAAGTGCTAAAACAAGAGCGGTTCCCGTTTTAATCATGCTGCCGGCACGTTCTGAATTGTAAAAGAAATAGGCCAGATAAAGACAGCTTATAACGGCAATGCTGTATTTGAGTATAAAAAGTTTCATGTTTTTAAGGGTGATTTAAAATAATAATCAGCTGTTTTGAGTTCAGGTACTAAGAGTTTCTTGTAAAAATTAGTAGTACAGCGATTATTGCTATGGCGGTGCATATTGAATTGGGGTTTGCAAAATTTATAGTCCACCCAAGTTGCTTAATTTTTTTTGGAGGGAACAATCTTTTATCCTGAGGGTTATAATAGAAAACTCCCCAAATCCAATTGTTTGGATCGCGGTTCCAGTTGTTTTGGGTTTCTTTTGTAGGTTTAGTGTTGAAATCCATTATTTTAGAGGGTTAAGTTTTTATCAGAGGAGGGGATTTTGATAAAATGATTTAACTGTTTTTTCTACTAAAGCGATATCCTAATGCTATAATAATGATCAAAAGGCAGAGAAATAAGACTGGTCGGGTCATGGTTTTTTGGGTTTAGTGTTTTTTGGGGTTAATCCAATTCCTGAGCCTGGTTAAGCACAAGAAATTATTTATTTGTTTTTCGGTGGCGCTAATTTAGCATTTTGTAAGGTTCTCTATTATGTGATTATCGGGTATTTTTAATAAGAAATTAACATATGTTTTTTTATTTTAAAAATAATTTGTTTTTTGTGAGTATATATGTGTAAAAGTGTCCTCTATTCTTTTGGACGGAAAAATTTGCTAAACCATGAATGTAATTGTAGGAAACAAGCTTAAAATACTTCGGAAAAATAAGAGAATGTCACAGGAAGAAGTGGCAGATTTTCTTCACATCTCACAATCAGCATATGCCAGAATGGAAAGTGGTGAAAGCAGTTCATGGGCGAATCATATTTTAAGAATCTGCGAAATTTTTGAGATAATTCCCGAGGATTTATTGAAAGTGGAACATAAAAAACAGGATCTGAATGGGGAGGGTTTCTCCACTACCACTGCTCATTTATCGGGTAAAATAATTGAGGAATATGAAGAACGTATAAAAGAGTTAAAACAAACCATTCGCGATCTGAAGAAGGTGTAGTTTTTATTTTAAGAAAGAGAATAAAAGTAGTTAAAATAGTATTTTTTTTTAGCTTTGTATGGAATGTAACAATCTTAAACAATGGATTCCAGTAAAGAACTTTTATTCTTTTTTAGTGCATTAGGAGCTTTTAACGGAATTATCTTAAGCATCTATTTCTTCTTTTTTACTAAAAAAAGATTTCTTACAAACTATTTTTTGGGAGGCCTTTTGTTTGCTTTAAGTATACGAATCGCAAAATCAGTATTTGTTTATTTTAATCCAACTTTACCCAAAATGTATTTGCAGATTGGGCTGACAGCTTGCTTTTTCATAGGTCCTTGTTTGTACTTTTTTTTAAAATCGGCTGTAGATGAAATAAATGTAATGCCAAAATCATGGAAACTCATACTTCTATTTTGGGCGATCCTCAGTATTTTGGTTGGTGTTATTTTTCCTTATGAATATTATCCGAAACTCTGGAGTTTTCGTTTTATCAGAATTATTTATCTGCAATGGTTTATTTATATTGTTGCTTCAGGGTTTACTATTAAAGCAATTCTGAAAAAAATCTTGAGCAGAAAAGAGAAAACTTCTCCATCTGAAACGTGGTTTGGGATGCTCTTTTTAGGGATCTTTTTACTTTTCGTTTTTTATTTTCTTGCTTTAATTGGAGCACCGGCTGCAATTTATATTAGCGGTGCAGTTGTTTTTTCTTTTATTCTATACTTAGTGGTATCAATCCTTTTGTATCGAAAGAGAACGGATGATCTATTTCTGTTAAATGTCACAAAAGGTGCTGTAAAAAAAATAGATACTGAAGAGGCAGAAGCTTTATCTCAAAAGTTAGAAACTATAATGAATGAAAAAACATTGTATAAAAATCCAAATCTTTCACTGCAGGATCTGGCTAAAGAGGTCAATATTACAAGCCATCAATTATCACAGTTTTTAAACAATAATTTAGGTAAAAACTTTACCAGTTTTGTAAATGAATTCAGAATTAGAGAGGCCCGCGAAATTATAATTTCAAATGACAAGCTTACTTTAGAAGCTATTGGTTACGATGTGGGTTTTAATTCTAAATCGACATTTTTTGCAACGTTTAAAAAGTATACCGGAAAAACGCCTTCTTATTACCAAAGCGCAGATTTTAGAAGCTCAAACCAAGTGTGAATTTATAAAATGGTACTCCTGATTTCTATTTTGAAGATCTCATGACGTGATTTACTGCTGACTTTTGTTCCAATAAAAGTCAAATTTTAATTACAACAAACTATGAGATCCCTTGTTACCCTTTCTTCCTGTTTTTTATTTTTCTGTTCTATAACCTCAAAAGCACAATCTAAACCAACAAATCAGGATAAGGTTTTAAATCAGAGTGATGAGTTAAAGGAAGTGGTTATAAAAAGTCAGCCGTCATTGTTAAAACATGGAGCAAACGGAACTGTTGAGGTTTTGGTTGCAAATACATTACTTTCCACCAGTAGCTCTGTTACTGAATTATTAGGCAGAGTTCCAAATGTTATTGCAGCTGATGGACAAATTAGCGTGCTTGGAAAAGGTGAAGCAATTATTTATCTCAATGGAATTTTGATTAACTACGAACGATTTGCTGCAATTCCGGTTTCGCAAATTCTGAAGATTGAAGTTGTTTCCAATCCTTCCTCAAAATACGATGCCGAAGGAAAAGCAGTGATCAATATTATTACCAAGAAGAATATTGAAAACGGAATAATGGGAACAGCAAGTCAGCAGATTACCGTTTCTGAATTTGCCGGAACCAGTACCAATACACTGCTTGATTTTAATTATACAAAAGGCAAGTTCTCTTTTATAACCAATTACGGATTGCAATTAGGAAAAGGAAGGGAATTATTATATACCACAAGAACAAGATCCAATACCGACGAGTATCTGCAATCAAAATTGACTACAGATTGGCAAAGACAATTTAATAATTACTCGAATTTTGGATTTGGATTGCAATATACCATCTCGGACAAACAGTACATTACGTTGGGGTATAGCGGAAATGTCGCAGATTTAGGAGGAGCGGTTAAAAGTCGAAATGCCATAACAAATAACAGTAGCAATAGCCTTTACAGTACCAACATTTCTAAAAATGATGTGTTGTTAAATCAGTTCATTAATTTAAATTATAATGTGGTAACAGATGATCAGGGTTCATCATTATTTGTGGGTACCCAATATTCTAATTATAATGGGAATGTTGATGATTTCATTGATGAAAATGGTCTGGTCGATAGCTTTCTGACTGAAAAATATTTAAAGAACATTGTAGAAAACACTACAAATATTACAAGCCTACAGTCAGATTTTACTAAAAAGATAGATGAAGATACAACATTAGAAATGGGGGCTAAATTTAGCCGCGCTGCGATCAATTCTAAAACGAATTTTTTGGTATCGAAAGTAAAAGAAAGTGATTTTGAAGTGGACACGGGGCTTTCAAGTGATTTTAAATACGATGAAAAAATTGGTGCAGCTTATTTTAGTTACCTGTCATCATTAAGTGAAAAGTTTAGTTATTCGCTTGGTGCCCGAGGCGAGTGGACCAATTACGATTTGCGTACCAATGCTAACGGAAATCAGGAATTTAAAAAAAGTTATGCGAATTTTTTTCCAAACGTTCTGTTGAATGTGAATGTTTTGGATGAATTAAAGGTGCATGCGTCTTATGTTTCCAGAATAACAAGACCACGATATCAGTCTTTAAATCCATTTGTCATTTACCAGGATCCTTTTACGACCATAGAAGGAAATCCTAATTTGTTGCCGGAAAAAATTCATGCTTTTGAAATTGGTGCATTCTACAGAAAATTCGATTTTAAAATAGGATATACACATAGAATAGATCCTATATCCGGAGCTGCTTTGCGAGGAGAGAAGCCGAACAGTTATATCTTAAGATCGATAAATTTTGATAGAGAAAATACTTTTTTTACCTCTCTTTCAAGATCGTTCAAAAATAAAATTTGGAGTTCTGTAAATACGGTAAGTGTCAGTTATAGCAAAGCGGTTGATCATAAATATTCATATGAATTTGGTGCTGTAAAACCACAGTTGTATTTGTATTCGAACAATACGTTTACAATCCCCAATCTGTTCAAAATACAGCTGCTTGCCTGGTATTTGGGAGACAGAAGTTACGGATTGGGTCATGATGATGATCGGTCGACAGTAACTATTGGAATTGAAAGAAACTTTTTTGATGATGCTTTAAAACTAAATTTTACAGCCAATGACATCTTTCACAAATTTAGAACTTCCGGAAATTATAATGTAGGACAAACCGAAATCTATTATCACAGAACCTATACAACAAACTATTTCAGACTGGTTGCGACCTATACTTTTGGAAATTCAAAAAAACAAGCATTTAAGAAATTAAAAACAGAAGAAGTGGAGAATAACAGGGCAAGATGATTGAAAGAAAAATGGCTCCCTTAATCAAGAATAATAATTTTCATGACTTTGTATTTTGATATAATCGTTTTTTTGTGCAAGTCAGCAGAGCTGTAGTATAGGTAATTGGCTTATCTCTATAGAAAACAGTCGGAGGAGTTATATGTTTAGTTTTTTCGCTAAGTTCTTTCCATCTTACCAGATAGTATTGTTTCTTAACAGTTGTTGAAATAATAATAAGAATTATAAATAAGAGTATGTTTCTATCGATTTTATAAGCGTATTTAATCTTTTCCTTGTTTAGGATAATGAGGTATAATGAGACCATTATTATTGTAATCTGGCTTTCGATGGCTCTGAAAGGATTTGTGAGTAAGCATAATGCAAAAGTGATTAAAAGAAAGTAGTATTTTGGATTGAAGGTTTTGGTGTTTGATGATTGATAAGGTTCGAATATTTTTTTAACTGTAAAAAGTAACAAAAATAGAATTGGTACTCCAAGTTCTATTGCAGTTTGCATACCAATTGTCATAAAATACGATTAATTTTATTTTGTCCTGGATTTGATTTCTTCATTGATGCTATCTGCCTCAATTATCTGTTTTTTTATTCCCTTTGTAAGTTTATACGTTATACTGAACCTAATCCATTTCGTGTCAAATTTTTGAAAAATAAAAGAGTATTGATCCAGAATTATTGAAGTACTTTTAAGTTTATATGTTCCTAAAATATCATTTGCTGTAATAGAGGCCTTAAGTCTTTTACTTAAAAAGGTTTTACTTATACTTGAATTTAAAGAAAACAGATAATTTGTTTTGTAGGGGCCTTGAATAAAAGGAGAAATGTATTCGTTTACTATTTCTAGATTAAAGTTGTTAGGAAAAGTAAATAAATTAGTAGTGGTAAATTGGTTTGACCAGTTGTAAGAATTAATGCTTAAAAAATCGTCTGAAGATTTAATGGTATCATAGAACATAACAATGTTAAAATTTAGATTCCACCATTTAAATAAATCAAATGTCGAGTTATTGCTAAAAGATAAAGAATTGCCGTTTTTAATATTGAGTGGTGTTAAAATTGTAGATAAGATCTCATTGTTTTGAAGAGGCGTTTGGAAAATTTCATTTTTATTAATGGAATAGTCAATTGCAAAAACATAATTCTGCTTTAGTATGTATTGTAGCTCAAACTGGTGTGAAATGGAGGGTTTTAAATTAGGATTTCCAACTAGTATTGTATTTGGATCCACATAATAATTAAATGGCATTAGATTATTAAAAGTAGGTCTGGTTATTCTTTTGCTATAGGACACATTAAAATTATTAGTCTGCGAATGATTATATGAGATACTAAAAAAAGGAAAGAAATTAGTTTTATTATGACTTAACGTATAGCTGTTTTTACTATTGATTCCTTCGGAAAAATTAGACTCTACTCTAGAACCTAGGATAAAATCAATCTTTTTAATTGTTTTCTTATATTGAGCATATCCTCCCAAGATCCATTCTTTATATCTATAATCATTAGACTTTCTGTATCTTATACACATCTGACGCTGCCGACGACTAGTCGAGTGTACATCTCGGTGGTCGCCCTATCATTAAAAAAAATGTGGGGTC
>NZ_CAGKLC010000083.1 GCF_903469665.1 Flavobacterium sp. UGB4466
AGATTCTTAGATTCTTAGATTCTTAGATTCTTAGATTCTTAGATTCTTAGATTCTTAGATTCTTAGATTCTTAGATTGAAATTTAGGGGTTTGGGAAATAACTTTACTAAAAAATTAAAAATTTTACCTTTATTTTTTTAACAATCAATCCATTCTGTTCGAAGTCAGACTGAGCGGAGTCGATGTCAAACTGAGCGAAGCCAATGTCAAACTGAGCGAAGTCGATGTCAGACTGAGCGAAGTCGAAGTCAAACTGAGCGAAGTCGAAGTCAGACTGAGCGAAGCCAATGTCAAACTGAGCGAAGTCGAAGTCAAACTGAGCGAAGCCAATGTCAAACTGAGCGGAGTCGAAGTCAGACTGAGCGGAGTCGAAGTCAAACTGAGCGAAGCCAATGTCAAACTGAGCGGAGTCGAAGTCAGACTGAGCGAAGCCAATGTCAAACTGAGCGAAGCCGATGTCAGACTGAGCGAAGCCAATGTCAGACTGAGCGAAGTCGAAGTCCTTTTTACCCTAAAAAACTCCTGCTCCACTCGATTTGATAGCCCAAAATCTAACCTCCAAAATCTAAAATCTAAAATCTAAAATCAACCTTCCATTCCCTTGCGTATATTCAAACTTATTCTTATTTTTAGTACTTGAACTATGCCGTTATGATAGAAATAGATATTGAAAAAGAAAATAAAGCAATTGCACAAGAGTATAAAGAGTTACTTCGAATCAGTTATCAGACTTTAAGTCCCGCCGACAAAAAACTTATCCGTAAAGCATTTGATGTTGCAGTTGATGCGCATAAAGAACAAAGACGTAAATCCGGAGAAGCGTATATCTTTCATCCTATTGCAGTTGCGAAAATTGTTGCCTCCGAAATTGGTTTGGGAGCGACCTCTATCGCTGCGGCCCTTTTGCATGATGTTGTTGAAGATACTCCTTTGACAGTAGAAGATATTGAACGCTTGTTCAATCCGAAAGTTGCACAATTGGTAGAAGGTTTAACCAAAATATCATTGGTTCAGAGAGATTTGAATGCCTCCATGCAGGCTGAAAATTTCCGAAAAATGATCCTGACACTGAACGATGACGTACGTGTTATTCTGATCAAACTGGCCGATCGTTTGCACAATATGCAAACTATGGATTCGATGGCGGAATACAAACAAACTAAAATCGCCTCAGAAACACTTTATATTTATGCCCCTCTTGCCCACCGTTTGGGATTGTACAATATCAAAACCAAACTGGAAGATTTAGGTCTGAAATATACAGAACCAAATGTTTACAACGACATTGTAAGCAAAATCAGAGAGACAAAAGAAGAACAAGATGCTTATATCAAAGACATTTCAGATGTTTTAAAGAAATCTTTAGACAGTGAAGGTGTCGATTATGTCATTAAGGGACGTCCAAAATCTATTTACTCCATTCGTCGAAAAATGCGTGCTCAAAATGTAAGTTTTGACGAAGTGTACGATAAATTCGCCTTAAGAATTGTGTACAAATCAGATCAGCATGATGAAAAATTCGTAGCCTGGAAAATCTATTCCATCGTTACAGATCATTACAGACCGAGCCCGAGTCGTTTACGTGACTGGATTTCCTCTCCAAAATCAACCGGTTACGAAGCCCTTCACATTACGGTTATGGGACCAAAAGGCCGTTGGGTTGAAGTTCAGGTTCGAAGCGAACGTATGGATGAAATTGCCGAAAAAGGATATGCCGCACATTACAAATACAAAAATGGCGCAACCGAAGAAAGCGGTCTGGACGTATGGCTGAATTTACTTCGTGAAGCACTCGAGAATCAGGAAACCAATGCCGTAGATTTTGTCGAAGATTTCAAAATGAATTTATATTCTAAAGAAATCTTTGTCTTTACACCAAAAGGAGAAATCAAATCACTTCCAAAAGGAGCTACATCGCTTGATTTTGCTTTTAGCATTCACTCCGAAATTGGAATTAAAACCCGAGGAACACGTGTCAATGGGCGATTAGTACCTTTGAATCACGAGTTAAAAAGTGGCGATCAGGTTGAAGTTATAACCTCTGCCAATCAAAAACCAACTGTAAACTGGTTGGAATACGTAACAACTTCGCGCGCGAAAACCAAAATTAAAAATGTTCTGAACGAGAACACCAAAAAAATCGCCGAAGAAGGAAAAGAACTCCTTACCCGAAAATTAAAACACCTTAAAATCACTATTAACGAACAAGTTATCAATGAATTGGTTAACTTTTTCAAACTTAAAACCAGTTTAGATTTATTTTACAGAGTGGGGATTGGTGCGATCGAAAATCAACAATTAAAAGATTATGCGGCGCAAAAAAGCAATACGTTTATCAATTTCTTCAAAAATAAAATTAAGCGAAACAAGGACAACACCGCTTCAGAAGACATTCACAAACCAATCATCAGCAGTAACTACGACATGCTGGTTTTTGGAACAGAGCATGACAAACTCGATTATAAACTCTCCCCATGCTGTAACCCGATTCCGGGAGATGATGTTTTTGGATTTGTGACCATCAATGAAGGAATCAAAGTTCATAAAAAAGACTGTCCGAATGCGATTGGCATGCAGTCCAATTATGCTTACCGTATTATGAGTGCCAAATGGATTGACTCTTCTCAGGAAGAATTCAAAGCCATTATCAACATAACAGGAATGGACGTTTTAGGACTTACCAATCAATTGACCAGAGTCATTTCGAACAACATGAGTGTAAACATCCAGAGCATTTCGTTAAGCACTGATGCCGGAATTTTTCACGGACAAATTGCTGTCATCGTACAGAACAATACCATTTTGAAGAAAATGATCAATGCCATTAAAAAAATTGACGGAGTTGATAAAGTAACAAGAGAGTACAGAACTTAAAAATTGTTTATGGTTTTTGGTTTGTTGTTTCAGGTTCACGAAGTTCAAAAGCCAAAACAAACCACGCATAACTTTTTTAACCTATCTATAAGGGTTTTATAACTAAACTTTAAACCCGAAACTTTTATTCATTAAAAATAAAAAATTATCTTTGCCGGATATGACACTCATTTCAACTGACAACACTAGAAATCAAGAAATTGTAAAAAATGTTTTTACACTGTATCTTGAGCAAAAAGGGCATCGCAAAACTCCTGAGCGTTATGCTATACTTCAGGAAATTTACGATAGCGAAGAACATTTTGACATAGAAAACCTATACATCAAAATGAAAAACAAGAACTATCGTGTGAGTAGAGCTACATTGTACAACACGATTGAGCTTTTGTTAGACTGCGCTTTGGTTAGAAAACATCAATTTGGACAAAATCAGGCTTACTACGAAAAATCATATTTTGATAAACAGCATGATCATATTATCATGACGGATTCCGGTGAGGTAATTGAATTTTGCGATCCAAGAATTCAGACCATCAAAAAAACAATCGAAGAAATATTTGATATTGAAATCACAAATCATTCGTTGTATTTCTACGGAAACAAAAAGCAAAAACAATAATTCCGAAGGGTCTTATTCAGAAAATATAAAAAAGAAAATTAACTACATTAATCAGTGGGGCAACAGGAATTGCCTCAACGCAAATTAAAAAGAGAATGACCGTAGATTTATTACTAGGATTACAATGGGGAGATGAAGGTAAAGGAAAAATTGTTGATGTACTTACCTCAAATTATGATATTATTGCACGTTTTCAAGGAGGACCAAACGCAGGACATACATTAGAATTTGACGGAATTAAACACGTACTTAGAACCATTCCTTCCGGAATTTTTCATAAAAAATCAGTAAACATCATTGGTAATGGTGTTGTAATAGACCCGGTGGTTTTTCAAAAAGAAATCGAAGGTTTAGAGAAATTTAACCTTGATATCAAAAGCAAACTGATCATTTCAAGAAAAGCACATTTAATTTTACCAACTCACCGCTTATTAGATGCAGCTTCTGAAGCATCTAAAGGAAAAGCAAAAATCGGATCTACTCTTAAAGGAATTGGGCCAACTTACATGGACAAAACCGGAAGAAACGGATTGCGTGTTGGAGATATTGAACTGGAAGACTTTAAAGAGCGTTACAGAGCATTGGCTGACAAGCACGAAGCCATGATTGCTTTTTATGATGTTGCTATTCAATACAATTTGGCTGAACTTGAAAAAGAGTTTTTTGAAGCGATCGAAGAATTAAAGAAATTAGATTTTATTGATAGTGAAGAATACATGTACCAGGCTCAAAAAGCAGGTAAATCAATCTTATGTGAAGGAGCTCAGGGTTCTTTATTAGATGTTGATTTTGGAACTTATCCATTTGTAACTTCTTCAAACACTACAGCTGCCGGGGCTTGTACCGGTTTAGGAATTGCTCCGAACAAAATCAAAGAAGTATATGGAATTTTCAAAGCTTACGTTACACGTGTAGGTAGCGGTCCATTCCCTACTGAACTTTTTGATGAAGTAGGTGCAACAATGGCAAAAGTGGGTAACGAATTTGGATCCGTTACAGGAAGACAAAGACGTTGTGGATGGTTAGATTTAGTAGCTTTAAAATATGCTGTTCAGGTAAATGGGGTTACTCAGTTAATGATGATGAAAGGTGACGTACTTTCTGGATTTGAAACGTTAAAAGTCTGTACTGCATACAATTATAAAGGTGAAAACATCTCTCACTTTCCTTACAACATCGAGCCTGAAAACGTAACTCCTGTTTATAAAGAGTTTAAAGGATGGCAAGCTGATTTAACAGGAATGACGACTTACGATCAATTACCGGTTGAGCTAAAAGAATATATTGAGTTTATTGAAGCAGAAGTTGGAGTACCGATCAAAATTGTATCGGTTGGACCAGACAGAAAGCAAACAATAACAAAATAACACCTCCAAACGCTCTGATAATCAGAGCGTTTTTTTTACACCAAACATTTCTAATGATGAAAAATCCAAAAATTAAAGTTACCGAAACCCAATTATTATCAGACAATTGGTACTTGCTGAACAAAGTAACTTTTGATTATGAAATGAAAGACGGCAAAATAGAATCTCACATTCGTGAAGTGTATGACCGCGGAAATGGAGCTGCCATTTTATTGTACAACACCTCTAAGAAAACCGTTATCCTGACGCGACAATTTCGTCTGCCGACCTATCTCAACGGCAATAAAAGCGGAATGATGATTGAAGTTTGCGCAGGACTTTTAGATCAGGATCATCCGGAGCAGGCTATTATTCGCGAAACCGAAGAAGAAACCGGGTATCGTCTGCAGAAAGTAGAAAAAGTAATCGAAACCTACATGTCACCAGGATCTGTAACCGAAATTTTATATCTATTTATCGGAGAATATGACGAGACCATGAAAGTAAACAACGGCGGCGGATTAGACGCAGAACAAGAAAATATAGAGGTTTTGGAATACACCTTTGATCAGGCTTATGCCATGATTCAATCGGGTGAAATTACAGATGCAAAAACGATTTTATTGTTACAGCATGCCAAAATAAAAGGTTTGATTTAAATAAGGGATTTTTTATTATTTTTAGACTGGAATTAAGTTTTTCTTTTAAAAAATATAGCTAAATTTCAGTCTAATAAAAACAAAATACCGGAAAATGAAACTAAAATTTTTACTCCTTTTTTTAAGCCTCACCCTTTACTCCTTCTCACAAAAACTTCAACGAAATGTTTTTGAGTACGAAAAATTAAAATCTGATAATTTTGACTTGTGCGACGAAGCCGTTAAGAAAGAACAAAAAAACATTTTAAGAAAGCTTGAAGAAAACAATAGTACAAATGCTGTAGTCCTTTCTAAAAAACTTTATGAAACCAAAAATGATTGTTTTGGAACCTTTGAAAGTTATGGATATTCTTTGTTTCGAAATGGACAATGGCTTGAAGGAATTGACATTATTGAAAAAGGAATTGCGAAATTTGGAAGTGTTCCAGAATTAATAAAAAGAAAATCTGAAATGAGTCTGGAAATGGCAAAACTAGGTACCAGACAACGAAATATCGATGGAAATTCCGTTTTTAAAGCCGATTCTCTCCAATATGACGAAGGTCAATTTAAAGAAGAAAACCTAAAATCTGCTCTTATTGATCTAGAATATCTGATCAAAACATATAACCGAAGCGAAGAAATTTATTATGCAGCTAAAATTCAACAACTTTTAACCAATTACGACAAATCAAATGAAACGTTCAAAGCGCTTTTGAATGATGAAAAATATAAAAACGCTGCTCTATTCAATATAGCTGACAATTATATTGCACTAAAAGATTATAACAGTGCCGAAACAGAATTCAATAAAATACTGGTAGACAATCCTAAAGAAGCTGCAATTTATGATAAACTAGCTGAAATCTATAATTTCAAAAATGATAAAGTAACAGCATCAGAATTAACTAATAAAAGTACTTTCTACAGAAACACTCCTGCTGATTCAGATCTGGAATACAGCAAAGAAAACTTCGAATTACTTCAGTTTTTTGGGACAGATAAAAACAAACCCGGTAAAAAATTAAAAAAACTTCAAGAAATCTCAAGCCAAAACAAACAGCAATATACAATAGACGTCTGTTTGATGATTTTAAAACTACATGCAAATCATGGAAACGGTGTTGAAGAAAAAGCAACCGAAATATTAAAAAATATCGGAAAGCCTTCTATAGAAAAAGTTAATAAACTTTTTCAAAGTAACGTCTCTACCTGTACGATTACTAATTTGGCCGATATTATGGCAGCAGTAAAAGATGAAAATTCATGGAAACTTATGAAAAAGTATCTATCCTATATTGCCAATATGCCAGTGACATTAATTCCGCCAAATTTACCGGAAAAAATGATTCAGTTTAATGAAGACAAAGGCATAACAGAAATCCTTATAACAGTAAAACCTTTGCTCGCAAAAGAAGACAACAATGATGCTCTTAGTCAATTGGCAGGATTTGGACACTATGTTTATTATTCTCCTTTAGGAAAAGTAAATAAAGAAAAACTAAAAAAAATAGCAACTGAATTAAAATATTCGGATAAAGAATTTAGTTTGTTACAAGACAAAATTAACTAGTCAAAAATCAGTACTTAGATCCTAAAGCCCTTGAAATGTCAAAATTTAAAACATTACTTTTTCTGTTTTTTCCGTTTCTTCTCTTTTCACAAAATGAAAAATGGCCTGCTGCAAAACTAAAACAGGATTTATCAACTTTTAAAGAGATTAGAGAAAAAGCCAATTCAGGAGTTTATAAGTACCGTACAAAGAAACAAATAGACAGTATTTATTCCTGGGCGTTTTCAGAATTAAAAAAGCCTAAATCGCTACTGGATTTCTATAAAATAATCCTCAAAATCACTGACTTTGAAGGCAGCGTACACAATAACACCACTCTTCCTGATGATTTTCAAAACAAATACACCTCAGGAAAAGTTTTCTTTCCGTACCCTGTTAAACTAATTGGCGATAAAGTAATTATCAATTTTAAGAATACTGAAATTCCCGTAGGCTCGCAAATTCATAAAATCAATGACATTAAAATCGAGAAAATACTCTCTCGTTTCTATAAATATTACACGACGGACGGTTATAATCTTTCTGGGAAATCAATCGGAATCAGTGCTTCATTTGGAAGGTATTTCGAACTGGAATTCGGCCCCAAAGAGCATTTTCTAGTCGACTATTCACTTCCTGATCAGACTCAAAAACAATCCAAAAATGTTCTTGCTGTTTCAAACGAAACCAGAAAAGATAATTTTAAAAATCGTCATTCTCTGCCTGTAGACAGTCTGCATTACGGCAAAATCAAAAATAAATATACTTTTAAGATATGCACACCCCATACAGCATTACTTTCTATACCTACTTTTGCCATTGGCATGAATGCAGAAGACAAAGAGCATTTAGTCTATAAAAAATATCTGGACAGCTGCTTTCAGTTTCTCTCGCTTCATCCCGAAATTAAAAACTTAATTGTAGATGTTCGCAGTAATGGCGGTGGAAGTGACCCCAACGATCTTGTCGCTTTTTCTTATCTGACACAAAAACCGTATCGGGAAAACACATCCGCATTTATCAATTTTCAAAAAATTCCTTTTCCCCAATATTTTGTTTACGAAGAAACAGAGCCCAAAAAACGGTCGGAGGAACTAAGTGAGTTCGAAGCGGAACTTAAAGAAGAATACCCGGAATTGAAAGGCAAAATATATCTGCAGGATCCCAAATTCAATCGTTTATTACAGCCCGACAAAAACAACTTTCAAGGGCAGATTTATTTATTAATTAGTCCCAGAATCGCATCTGCGGGATCACTGTTTGCTTCTTTAGTTACAGGCCATACTAATGCTATAGTTATCGGCGAAGAAACAATGGGCGGTTACTATGGCCATAACGGACACACGCCTGTGGAATATGAACTCCCAAATACAAAAATAAAAACGCAATTTTCGATTGTCAACTTAGAACAGGATGCCCCTAAGAAACCCAATCAGATTTTTGGCAGGGGCGTAATTCCCGATCATGAAGTCAAACAAACAATTGACGATTTTGTACAAAATAAGGATACTCAGTTTGAATATACTTTGAAATTAATTGAGCAGAAATAAAATGAAATTGTTTAAGAATAAAATTTTAAGGATAATACTATTCATTTTTATACTTATGAATAGTATTGCTATTTTTCACGCCTATAAGTTTACTCATTTTACAGAAAATAACGCAGTAAAAACTAAAAGCCCCGAGAAATTATCTCTAATTGATAAAGCAAAAACTCTATTCCTGGGAGTCAATAATCCTAAACCAAAAAACAAGAAAGCTCCAACCCAAAAATATCAGATTTTAAACCTTAAAAGCAACAAGGAAATTGAATGCTGGTTTATCAAAAATAAAGAACCCAAAGGAACTGTTATACTTTTTCATGGTTATGGAGGAGAAAAATCCTCAATGATTGAACGATCAAATGAATTTATCAAATTAGGATTCAATACAGTTCTTGTTGATTTCATGGGAAGTGGAAATTCTGAAGGAAATCAAACTACAATTGGTTTTAATGAGGCTAAGCAGGTAAAAACTTGTTTTGACTACGTTACCAAGACAGGAGAACAAAATATTTATTTATTTGGAACTTCCATGGGAGCTGTTTCAATAATGAAATGCATAAAGGATTATAAAATAAATCCCAAAGGTATAATTATCGAATGTCCCTTTGGTTCAATGTACAAAACTGTCTGTGCCAGATTTAAAAAGATGAATGCACCCACATTTCCAATGGCGGGTTTATTAGTGTTTTGGGGCGGCTTACAAAATGGCTTTTGGGGATTTAGCCACAATCCGACAGAATATGCAAAAAATATCTCCTGTCCGGTTTTATTGCTTTACGGAGAAAAGGATAAAAGCGTAAGCAGAGAAGAAATAAATGCGATTTATAAAAATTTAAAAGGTCAAAAAAGAATTAATATCTATAAAGCAACCGGACATGAAAATTATCTAATCAAAAATAAAATTCAATGGACAAAAGATGTTACAGGATTTATAAATTCGGTACAGTGAAAAATTGTAAATGAAAATCCAACAAACTATTCAGGTAATTGTATAAACGATTTGACTAGTAATCAAATAACTTTACTAGTATAAAAAAAACAATTATGAGAAAGTTACGATACCCCTCAAGTATTTTACTACTGATCGTTCTCGTTTTAATAACTTCTTGCAAAAAAAACGAAACTACTGAATCTAAGAGCAAAGTCAAAAAAACGATCGAGTATAAAAAACCAAAGTCAGTCTCTTATCATTTTGAAAACACCAAAGAATGGCTTAAAACCAATGCTTCCGACAGCAGTAAACTCCGCATTGCCTGCGCTCTAAACCGAACAGACCGAAAAAATTTCGTAAAAATGGATTCGGTTATTATTCCAGTCGATTTCAGCGGCGATTTGGTGTATTATCTTCCGTTTCCTTTGCACGTTACCACCTTAGAAGAGGTCTCAAAAGTGATTCTCTTTTCTTATCCTTCTCAGGCATTTGCTGCTTATGAAAATGGAGCACTAATCTATACAGGCCCAACTAATATGGGAAGAAAAAAAGATCCTACTCCAACCGGATTATTCTTTACCAATTGGAAAGCCGAAAAAACAACCAGTACCTTCAATGACGAATGGGACTTAAAATGGAATTTTAATATTGAAAATAAACTGGGTGTTGGATTTCACCAATATGATTTACCCGGGTATCCGGCATCACATTCTTGTTTGAGATTACAGGAAAATGACGCCAAAGATCTTTACAAATGGGCTGATGAATGGATCTTAAAAGACAGAGAAAATGTAGAAATAAAAGGAACTCCGGTAATTGTTTTTGGTAACTACCCATTTGATGCACCAAAACCCTGGTATGCATTAGTAAAAAACCCTAAAGTACTTGATCTCTCTGAATCCCAAATAGAAATGCAGATCCGGCCTTTTTTAAAAGAAATACTGGAAAATCAAAAACTTAGAGAAGCGAGACAAACCACTACACCATAGCCCTGTTTTATAAAAATGCATATCACTAAAATCAGTCAAAACCACTTCTTAAAAGGTTCTGGCTGATTTTTTTTATAAAATTTACGCCCCCACTGAGCCTTTGAACCTTTGCGTCTTTACATCTTTAAAACTATTTAACATGTAAATGAATAAACGTTCATTTATTATTTATATATTTGCTGCATAATTAAAAAACAAGACATGAAACATTCCCTTATAAAAAACAAAAAGATCGCCATTATTGGTGGCGGACCTGTTGGCTTAACAACAGCAAGAATTTTACAAATTAATGGCGCCGACGTAACGGTATACGAAAGAGATTTGAACGCTCAGGCCAGAACTTCAGGCGGAACATTGGATATTCATTTAGATTCTGGTCAGAAAGCAATTGAAAAAGCAGCTTTAATGGGCGAATTCTATAAATATGCACGTCCAACCGGTGAAAAAATGACTGACCTGCACGGCAACATTACTTCGACTGAAATGCCTGATGAAGAAAATGCCTATACCCGACCTGAAATTGACCGTAATGATTTAAGAAAAATCATGCTGGAGAATCTAAACGAACATACAGTAGTTTGGAACAGTCATTTAACCCATATGGAGAAAACCGGAGCGCAATATCATTTAGAATTTAAGAATGGTACCACTGCAATTTCCGATTTCGTAATTGTAGCCAACGGCGGGAGATCAAATGCCAGAAAATTGGTAACCGATCTGGAACCTCAACTTTCAGGAACGTATATCATTCAGGGAGAAATTGCCGATCCGGATCGTGATTACCCTGAATTCAAACCTAAATATGGCAACGGAAATGTAATGGCAATGGGGGAACAAAAAATGTTCTACACCCATACGTTACGTGACGGTTCGGTACATTTTGGAGTTTCTTTCAAAGCAGATGAAAATTGGATTTCAAACAACGGAATCGACTTTGAAGACCTCACTGCAGTAAGAGTTTTTTTGAATGAAACCTTTAAAAACTGGAGCGATGATTATAAAAAATTCTTTAACGCAGCAACTGATTTTTCCGGATTGCCTTTACGTTTGTTTTCATTAGAAGATTCCTGGAAAGAACACTCCAACATTACACTTGTTGGAGATGCAGCTCATTTAATGCCTCCCTTTGCCGGTGAAGGTGTCAATATGGGATTATTTGATACTTATCATTTAACCGAAAACTTAACCAACGGAAAATTTGCAACAATTGATGACGCTATTAAAGATTACGAGGAAAAAATGTTTGGTTATGCATTAGGAGCTCAGCACATGACAAAAAAAATGGAAGATTTATTGCATTCTGATATTTCATCTGAAGATATTTTGAACAGCCGATTTGAAGTTTAAACATCTTATTTACAAAACAAAAAAAGGCGTAAGATTTAAAACCTTACGCCCTTTTCTTAATTTATAACTTAACAAATCAGGATTTCAATTTCATTTAACTCAATTTGCTTTCGTTTTATTCCATAAACTTTTTTAAACAAATTTAAAACACTAAAAGGATTAGCGCCCAACATTGAATAAAACACCGTTAAATCTTCATAATTATGAACCGAAATTTTAAATGTTGACTTATTATTAACTTGAAAACTAAAAAATTTCACAGCTCTTTTTCCGTTTTTATAATCCCTTCCTTTTAAACTTTTTTCATTCAAAAGAATAGACTCATTTGTTTTTAAATCCAGAATCTCAATAAAAAAATCAGGATTTGCCCGTACATCAAAACCTCCTAAAATAAAAATTTCATAAAACCCGTAATATAAATCAACTTCGAGAATATCATTTAACTTGAATTGTAAATTCATATTGGATTATCTGGAATAATTTGGAGCTTCTTTTGTAATAGTTACGTTATGCGGGTGACTTTCAGTAATTCCGCTTGAAGTAATTCTAACGAAACGTCCAGATTCCTGTAAAGTTGGAATATCTTTTGAACCACAGTATCCCATTCCGGCACGAAGACCACCAATGAACTGAAGCATACTTTCGTTTAATTCACCTTTATAAGGAACACGCCCTACAATTCCTTCCGGAACTAATTTTTTAACGTCGTCCTCAACATCCTGGAAATAACGGTCTTTAGATCCGCCTTGCATTGCTTCAACAGACCCCATTCCACGATACGATTTAAATTTTCTTCCTTCGAAGATGATTGTTTCTCCCGGAGATTCTTTTGTTCCTGCCAGTAATGAACCTAACATTACACAATCAGCTCCTGCGGCGATGGCTTTAGGAATATCTCCTGTGTAACGGATTCCACCATCGGCAATTACCGGAACACCACTTCCTTTGATAGCCGCAGCTACTTCAAGAACTGCTGAGAATTGAGGGAAACCAACACCGGCAACGATACGGGTTGTACAGATAGAACCAGGTCCGATACCCACTTTTACACCGTCAGCACCGCTTTCCACTAAATATTTAGCAGCTTCCGGAGTCGCGATGTTTCCAACTACTACATCTATTTGAGGGAATTTTGATTTTACTTCTTTTAATACATTGACTACACCTTCAGTATGTCCGTGAGCAGTATCGATGATAATTGCATCAACACCCGCTGCCACTAAAGCTTCCGCTCTTTGAACAGCATCTCCGGTTACTCCAATTGCCGCTGCCACTCTCAAGCGTCCGTAAACATCTTTGTTAGCGATTGGTTTTTGAGTCAGTTTTGTGATATCTCTGAAAGTGATTAAACCTACTAATTCATTATTAGCATTTACCACTGGTAATTTTTCGATTTTATGCCCTTGTAAAACTACTTCTGCCTGCTCTAATGAAGTTCCTTCAGCAACCGTTACTAAGTTTGTACTAGTCATTACCTCAGCAATTGGTCTTGCTCCATTTTTTTCGAAACGCAAATCACGATTGGTAACAATTCCTTTTAGTATTTTATTCTCGTCAACGATTGGAATACCTCCAATTCCGAATTCTTTCATTGCATTTTTAGCATCTGCAACAGTTGAATTTGTTGGTAAAGTTACCGGATCGATAATCATTCCAGATTCTGCACGTTTTACTCTTCTAACTTTCGCAGCTTGTTGCTCGATCGTCATATTTTTATGTAAAACACCTATTCCGCCTTCCTGAGCCATAGCAATTGCCATAGAACTTTCCGTAACGGTATCCATAGCGGCTGATACTATTGGAACATTTAGCGTTATATTTCGTGAAAACTTTGATTTAATGCTCACTTCGCGGGGAAGCACATTGGAGTAGTTAGGTACTAATAATACATCGTCGTAAGTTAAACCTTCGCCGATAATCTTGGAGTTGTGTGCTATCATGGTGCAATTTCTAGTTGAATTGCGTGCAAATATAGTAAATAAATTGATAACTTGGATGCTAAGTTATTCTTAAATTTATAGTTAAGGAATTAATCTTACAAATGAACAGTATGATAAATTCCAATTATTAGAACCTAAAACCTGAAACTTGAAACCTGAAACTTGGATTTTTTAAAAACATTATTCTTCCGGATTATCATTAAATATAAAATTAAATCCGAACTGAAATGCCATACTATTGGCCTTTGAAACATCTTTTAATTCTAAGAGGTTATTGACCAGAACATACATATTCAGTTTTCCAAGTGTACCTGCAAGTCCTAAACCAATATTTTTATTCGAATAAGAATCAACTGTATAAGTAGCTTTCACATCTAATTTTTCGAAAATACTGCGTCTGTAAAAAGCGGTTAATGCCACAAAAGGCTCTACAGGCATAGACATTGCAAACAGCTGTCCTCCTACACCATTGACATATTTTCGGGTGACTTTACCATGGCAATTACAATCTTCATCAGAACGTGATTCGCCAAAGGAATACTGAAGGGAAGAATAGAGTTTTGTTGGTCTGAGGGTGGTGTACTTATTATAAAGTGTATCACGAGGTATCGCTTTATCAAAATCATCAAAGATGTTCTTTGGTTCATTTGAATTATCAAAATTCGGATTCACACCTTCATAGTGATACGTTCCTTTATAGGTTAAGGTTTCGATATCTTTAGACTGTCTCACAAAACCCAGATCAACAATACTTGCGGTAAGCTGAAGATTATCTTTAAAATAATAAGTAAAACCGGCATCAAGTCCTAAACCTAAACTTCCGTTAAAAAAAGTGTTGCGCACAATATCACTTGGAATACTACCGTCGTACTCGTCTTTTGTAAATGTAGCAATCCCGGAAGTCTTTATCTGTACGTTAGACGAAATGGCTTGTGTATATAAATTAGGAGTTCCCGCAGCCTGACCGGTATAAATGTATCCTGAATTTCGGGTTGATGTTACATTTGCTCCGCTTGAGTAAATTTTGGCGCGGCCACCTAAAACCAGTTTCTCACTTATTTTTTTATGAAACCCAACATGAAACACAGAAAGCATTTCGGCTCTTAAATTCAAGTCGGACAAATTGAAAGCCTTTCCAATGTAATCTTTATTTCCGTCTAGTGCCAATATAGCGGGATCCTTAGGAACGTACATTAAAAAATCAAATTCCTGATAAACTCCAAACGAAAGATACGACTGACTGTCTTTTCCTCCAATTCTGAAACCGCCTGAAAACAGTTCCAGCTGCTGATTGATCTGCGTTTTATCTCTACTGGATGATTTATTAATCACGTTTCGAATTTTATCATTGAAATTTACCCCGTTATTCGCAAATAAATCATAGGCCGAAAAGCTGCTTGATCCTAAATTTGCTGAAATTCCGGATAAAACAGGAACTCCAAAATAGAATTTATAAGCGACATCTGCTCCCGGATTTACAAGTGAAGATTGCGGAATGGCGGTAAAATTGTACAGTACTTCTTTATTTTGAGCAAAACAAGAAAGCTGAAATACGACTATCAGAACTAAATATAATTTTCTCATTGAATTACCATATAAGCAGTTGCACTTGAGCGTAATTTTAAACTGCCTGTACTGTTTCCGTTTAAAGGCGGACCTGGCGCCATAACCACTACAAAGCCAAGTTTACGGGTCTGTTTCAATAAATCTAATCGTTGATTTTCGAATACTTCAGTAGGATATTTTACAACATTTGTTCCTCCTGAGTAAGCAGGAACTGCCAGTGTTATGGTTTGAAGAATTTGATCGCTGCCACTTAAAAGCAATATATTGAGCGTAAAGGCTCTGTTGATCGTATTCTCCATTTCAAAATTAAATTCGGCTTTAACGAGATGATCGTTGAAGTATTTTTCTTTGAAAATATCAAATTCCCGAACATCAAATCCTATTTGCTGTTCGGTACCGTTATCGACAAAGGAAGCTGCCGGAGCATTAAAATAAGCCAAATTCGCTACTAAAGTAGGTTCCAGCTTGAAATCTTTAGTCTGATCAAAATCCAGATCACTGGAACATGATGAAAATAGGACAGATAAAAATAGTATCTGAGAAATTCTCTTTATGAAATTTGGTCTCATGGCTTTACATATCTAAATACTAACAACGATACTTTGATACTACTTATTATTCTAACCCTTTGCGTGTAATTATTTTTAAACACATAGAAACATAGATTTTTAACTCTAAAAAAGACGTTTCACTTATTTAAAACACACAGAGACTACTATGTGTTAAGCATTTTTTATTAATTAAACCCAATAGGTTCTTTTATTTTTATAAGTAAATATAATTATTTTCTAATGAAATTTTCCAAACAATTTTGATGCTTCATTATACGCGCTCTCAAAACTTAAAGAGTTCAAACCTGTCACTTTTTTATTGGATGTAAAATACGAAATCAGCTTTTCGGTAGGCATAT
The DNA here is from genome assembly GCF_903469665.1 of Flavobacterium sp. UGB4466. GTDB lineage: Bacteria > Bacteroidota > Bacteroidia > Flavobacteriales > Flavobacteriaceae > Flavobacterium > Flavobacterium lipolyticum. Next base: position 16,257 of record NZ_CAGKLC010000083.1, read on the forward strand.
TACCCGTGAGTTTATCTGTTGCCATCGGACAGCCTCCAAATCCCTGAATAGCACCATCAAAACGGGTACAGCCTGCATTCGAAGCTGCCTCAATTTTCTCAAACCAGCTGTTTGGTGTCGTATGCAGATGCGCTCCGAATTCAATCTGTGGGTATTTTGGAATTAAATTGGAAAAAAGATACGTGATTACCTCCGGTGTAGAACTACCAACAGTATCTGAAAGTGACAATATCTTAACCCCCATTCCCGCAAGTTTTTCCGTCCATTCGCCCACGATTTCTACATTCCAAGGGTCACCGTAAGGATTTCCGAAACCCATAGAAAGATAAGTAACTACTTCTTTATTTTTCTGATCGGCGATTTCAAGAATTTCTTCTAGCGTGATTAAAGATTCAGCGATTGTTTTATGTGTGTTTCGCATCTGAAAATTTTCGGATATCGAAAAAGGAAATCCCAAATATTGAATAGGTTCATGTGCTGCAGCTAGCCCTGCCCCTTGTGTATTGGCAATAATCGCTAACAATTTGCTCGTTGTTTGCGACAAATCAAGCTGAGCTAAAACTTCGGCAGTATCCTGCATTTGAGGAATTGCTTTTGGAGACACGAAACTTCCAAAATCGATAGTATCAAACCCCACTCTCAATAAGGACTGTATATAGGAAACCTTATTTTTAGTAGGTATAAAAGTTTTGATGCCTTGCATAGCATCACGTGGACATTCGATAATCTTGATTTCTTTATTCAAAGCTTATTCTTTTATGCAGGCTAAGTTAGTTTCTTTTTTAAAGAAATAAAAGTTATAATTTTCTTTAATTGTATTACACGATAGGGTAACACTTTAATATGTTACACAAAAACGTAACAACTTACAATGTTACACAAAAACGTAACATTGAAAAATATTAGCTACATTTGTAGTACTACTATGTCGTAAGGCGTAATTAGCAAAAAAAAAAAAATGAAACAATATTTATAGGTCTAAAAAAAGAGCAGAAAAAGAAACGAACTTCTTTCACCTAGAAAAACAGGTATTTTGAGATGAAGTGAAACGCCTTTTCTATGGATACAAAACTTATGTAACCAGGTATTAAACAAATCGCGCACAATAACTTATTAATATTATTCTTTTTATTTATATTTGAAACTATGACTAGTGTAATTACAGGAGATATAATCGATTCCAGAAAGCAAAAATCAAAAGACTGGGTAGAATCTTTAAAGGAAATCTTAGCTTCTTTTGGAGAAACACCTCTCCAATGGGAAATTTACAGAGGGGATGAATTTCAAATAGAAATAAAGAATCCCGAAGAATCTTTATTGGCAGCCCTCCTCATTAAAGCGCATTTAAAAGCTTTAAAACTGGATGCCCGAATGAGTATTGGTATTGGAGATAAAACACACGATGCTGAGAAAGTTTCTGAAAGCAATGGTTCTGCCTTTATACACTCAGGTGAACTTTTTGAGACTCTAAAGAAACTAAAAGTAAATTTAGCCTTGAGAACCGACGATTCGGCTGTCGATGAAAAAATAAATTTAATGCTTCAGCTTGCTCTTACTTTTATAGATAATTGGTCCGCTCAATCTGCGGAATTTGTTGCAATTGCGATAGAAAATCCAAGTTTGTCACAAGAAGAATTAGCCCCAAAATTAGGAATCAAAAGAGCTGCCGTAAGCCGAAGACAAAAACGGGCACAGTTTGATTTAATATTGAGTTTGAACCGCTATTTCAGAACACAAATGAACCAACTTACAACACTATGATTGTATTTATAAAACTACTTTTAGCACATTTACTGGGTGATTTTACAGCACAACCCAACTCCTGGGTAGTCGATAAAGAAGCCAAAAAACACAAAAGTATTTATTTATATCTTCATATTTTTTTACATGGCATTTTAGCAGCCGTTTTAGTCGGAGAAATTCAGTTTCTCCCTTACGCTTTGCTAATTGCCGTATCGCATGGTGTTATCGATTTAATCAAACTCCATTTCCAGAAAAACAAAACAAAACGCAGTTGGTTTGTAGCAGATCAGGCGCTACACCTTTTAGTTTTGATTGGGGTTGTTTTGCTCTACAAGGGCGAAACCGTTCATTTTCTGTGGCTCAACAATCAGTTTTGGATTTTAGCTACAGGATTTTTATTCATTACAAAACCAACTTCTATTCTGATTAAAACCATTATATCGATCTGGAATCCGGAAAGTCAAAACAGCCACAATGAAAACTCACTTTCCAAAGCCGGAAACTATATTGGCCTATTAGAAAGATTATTTGTCTTCTGTTTTATTCTAACGGGTCATTTCGAAGCCATTGGTTTCTTACTAGCCGCAAAATCCATTTTTAGATTTGGCGATTTAAAAGAAGCCAAAGACCGAAAACTAACGGAATATGTTTTAATTGGTACTTTGATCAGTTTCGGAAGCGCTATTGCTACAGGACTAATCGTTCAGGTACTGCTTTTACAATTGCTTTAAAACCTTTTTATTGATTGCTTTGATCAAAGCCGGTCCTTCATAAATAAAACCAGTATACAATTGTACCAAGCTGGCTCCTGCATTCAATTTCTCGATTGCATCATCGGCAGTATGAATTCCTCCTACTCCAATAATAGGGAAAGCTTTGTTGCTTTTTTCCGAAAGAAAACGAATCACCTCTGTCGAGCGTTTTGTTAGTGGTTTTCCTGACAATCCACCGGTTTCTACTTTATTGGCAGATTGCAATCCGTCACGTGAAATCGTCGTATTGGTGGCTATTACACCCGCAATCTGAGTTGTTTTTACAATATCAATAATATCTAATAACTGCTCGTCTGTAAGGTCGGGAGCAATTTTCAACAAAATTGGTTTTACCTTTTGTGTGCTTGTTTTTTGTTTCTCTATATTCCTGTTCTGAAGCGTTTGCAACAGAGCCGTCAAAGGTTCTTTGTCTTGCAATGCGCGTAAATTTGGTGTATTTGGCGAACTTACATTGACTACAAAATAATCTACGTGATCAAACAAAGCATCAAAACAAATAATATAATCGTCTACCGCATTTTCGTTTGGAGTCACCTTGTTCTTTCCGATATTACCCCCAATCAAAACTCCTGAATTCTTTTTCAAACGCTCTACAGCTTCCAGAACTCCGCCGTTGTTGAATCCCATTCGGTTTACAATTGCCTGATCTTCTTTTAAACGAAACAAACGTTTTTTAGGATTTCCTTCCTGTCCAACAGGAGTTACCGTCCCAATTTCGATAAATCCGAATCCGAAATCCGATAATTCTTTATACAGCTTGGCATCTTTGTCAAATCCTGCCGCCAAACCTACCGGGTTTTTAAATTTAATTCCAAAAACTTCACGCTCCAGACGACTGTCTTTTACTTCGTAAACTGATCTTATAATTGATGAAACTCCCGGGATTTTTGAAATGAATTTAACAAATGAAAAAGTAAAGTAATGGACTTCTTCAGGATCAAACCCAAAAAGTATCGGACGAATTATCAATTTATACATAGTAGTGTGTTGTTGTTGTTTTTTTGGGTGCAAATTTAATTATAATACTTTGAAAATGTCTTCTTTTTGCTAAAACAAATTACATCGGGTTTTGACCTTATATTTCTATGTTCAAATGATTTTTGCCGCAATCAAAAGTCCTCTTTCTCATAATTTTATTACATCATCAGAAACAGAAAACGAAATCCTTAAACACCACAACTGCAAAATTGAACTACAACTACTACCAGCACCTTAATAAAGCAGCAATAAAAAACACTACTAACTCCATAAAATAAATAGAGTTTAAAAAGATCACTTTATAAACTTTATTCTTAAATTTACCCGCAACTACTATTCGATAAACACATTCGTCATGAAAAATAAAACGCATTGGATCTTTGCCATTCTAACCCTCTCTGCTATTACAATTGCTTACGGCTATACAAAACTTATAGTACCGAAACAAAAGTTAACGACGATGAATTGTGACGAGGTTCCAAATACAACGGAGGAATCATTGTTTAAACCAACAATTGAGAACAAAAACAAACCTGTCGGTAAAGCTCCTGCAGGGATGGTATGGATTCCCGGTGGAGAATTCTCTATGGGAAGTAATGTTGAAGACGAAAGTTTGTGCAGTATAAAAGGAGTAACCAAAGATGCCGCCCCGATACACCGCGTTTATGTGGATGGATTTTACATGGATAAAACCGAAGTTACAAACGACCAATTTGAAGCCTTTGTAAAAGCAACAGGTTATGTTACTTTAGCCGAGATAAAACCCACTCATGAAGAATATCCCGATGCTCCTTTGGAAAATCTCATTGCAGGATCGGCCGTGTTTACTCCTACCCCAGCTCAGGTTGATTTAAACAATTATATGCAATGGTGGACTTATGTGCATGGTGCTGACTGGAGACATCCGGAAGGAGCCGGAAGTTCTATAAAAGGAAGAGGCAACTACCCTGTTGTTCAGATTTCCTACGATGATGCCGCTGCCTACGCCAAATGGGTCGGAAAAAGACTGCCAACAGAAGCTGAATGGGAATTTGCTGCCCGTGGCGGAAAATCAGGCGAATTGTATGCCTGGGGAAACACCTTAAAACCAAAAGGAAAATTTCAAGCCAACATTTATCAGGGACACTTTCCTCTGGAAAAAGGAGACACTGGCGAAGACGGTTATATTGGCATTGCACCGACCGCTAAATTTGCCCCTAATTCTTATGGTCTTTATGATATTGGCGGAAATGTATGGGAATGGACCAATGACTGGTATACTGCAGACTATTACGAAATAATCAGCAAAAAAGATCAGGTTGTTAAAAACCCTCAGGGCCCTGAATCTTCTTATGATCCTTCAGAGCCCGGACTACCCAAAAAAGTTCAGCGTGGCGGATCCTTTTTATGCACCGATCAGTATTGTACCCGCTATATGGTAGGCACCAGAGGAAAAGGAGACTACAAATCACCGGCCAATCATATTGGTTTTAGATGTGTTCAATAAGATTTTTTTAGTCCCTAATAACATAAATTAAAATCTTTGCTATACTACTTACAAATCCAATTTCACAAATTTAAATTCGTGAAATTGGATTTTAACTTTCTAAAATTAGAGCAAATCAGTAAAATTTGAAGCAAACTTTTTTTCAGCCTAATTTATAGTTTTCATAATTTGCAGCTTTACAACCCCTAACTA
>NZ_CAGKLC010000084.1 GCF_903469665.1 Flavobacterium sp. UGB4466
TTTCTTCAGATGTAAAAACTAACATATATTAATTACTGGTTGAAAATAAATGTAATGACAGTTATTTTATTTATGAATATCTATTCTTTTTAAATCGAAATCAAAATCCAGTAGTTCCTTTGGATGAATACCAAGACCCGTTGCTATGCTTACCAAAGTCTCTAGAGTTGGATTTCCAGTACCTATTTCATATTTATGATAATTACTTGAGTCGAACTTAGTTGTACTATCCACTCCACTGAGTGTTTTTATTTTTTCCGCTCTAAGCTTTTTTAAATTTTCGCCAAAGGCTTTTTTATAAGCCTTCAATAGTTCTTCCTTAGCCATATTACTTAAATTTGAAAGAACAATATTTGAATTTTATTAAAAATATTTATGGTGATATATCACCATAAATATTTTTTTTCATATATTTGTAACAATTCAATTGAAAATGAATTAATATATTTGCGATTCTTCAAGACAATATTGAAGCATTCGCTTTGAATCTCGTTTCAGAAAATTGGCGTTTTTACAACCACGAGATGATAAGTAAGATGCTCACGACCTATGGGCGTGGGCTCACTTATTTGTGGTTGGGTATGCCAATGCCTCTGAAACGATAAGCTGAGTTCTGCGCCTTTTTTTTTGCTCAAAACTCTCTTACTATTCTTAGCGCTCACTTCATGATTTTCTTTAAGTTTCGCTTCCAAAAAGTCGAACATATTAAATAATTCATTGCCTGTGTATTAAAAATCTCCCTTATGCCTATTAAGCCGTTTACTTAATACATAAAAAAGGCCCTCTACTGCAGCGACCAAACTATCGTAGAGGACCGTAGCTAATCAAATCCATATTTAACTAACCAATCCCAATATTATGAATTATTTTTCATTTTACAAGGATGGAAGAGCTCTTTATTGCCTAATTTTTATGGGCATTACCTTAGCTTTTTCGTCAACTCATGCCGCCAGCTCAAAACGGCATTTCAAATTTACACCTCAACAATTTCAGGTCAACGGAACAGTAACTGACGGATCGGGTCCTCTGCCGGGTGTAACGATAGCCATTAAGAATAAAGTGAATTCCACAGCAATTTCTGATTATAGTGGACAGTATTCAATTACGGCATCACCATCCGATACTTTAATTGTATCTTTTATAGGGTTTAAAACTTCTTATATTCCTGTCAATGGACGAAAAATTGTTGACGTCAAACTTCTCTACGATACAACCACGCTGCAGGAGGTTCGGGTGAATGCTGGTTATTATTCCGTAAAAGAAAGTGACCGAACAGGGAGCATTGCCCGAATTACCTCGAAAGATTTTGAAACCCAGCCCGTGACTAATGTGCTGGCCACAATGCAGGGCCGTATGGCAGGAGTAAGTATCACACAGACTACAGGCGTGCCTGGCGGAGGTTTTGATATAAAAATACGGGGACAAAACAGCCTTAGATCTGAAGCCAATTCACCGCTTTATATTATTGACGGTGTGCCAATCTCTTCAGATCCTATTGGCTCTTTTTATACGGGAACCACATTTCCTACATTGGTGAGCCCTATCAACAGCATTAATCCTGATGCAATCGAAAGCATTGAAGTGCTCAAGGATGCTGATGCAACATCTATATACGGTTCAAGAGGAGCAAATGGTGTGGTATTGATTACCACCAGAAAAGGAAAAGCAGGAAAAACAAAATTTAATGTTTCTGCTTCCACAGGAACTGGCAGGGTAACTAAATTTCTTAACCTTATGAATACCGAACAGTACTTGGCTGTCCGCAGGCAGGCCTTTATAAATGATGGCAGAACTTCATACGGTGCTACAGATTACGACATTAACGGCATTTGGGATCAGAATCGTTATACTGACTGGCAGAAAGAACTTATAGGGGGCACTTCATTGATCAATGATCTGCAGGCATCAGTGTCAGGAGGTTCAAACAATACCCAATTTCTATTAAATGGCTCTTATCATACAGAAACAACCGTTTTTCCCGGTCAGTTTCGATATAAAAAGGGCGGAAGCAATTTTAGTTTGAACCACAAATCCGAAGATGAAAAGTTTTCACTTAACTTCTCTGCGGGATTTAATTCACAAGATAACAACCTGCCTTCTTACGATTTTACAAGCGATGCCAGAAATCTTCCTCCAAATGCTCCCGCCCTTTATACTCCGGACGGAAATCTTAACTGGGAAAACAATACTTGGCAGAACCCGCTTAGAAATCTAAACACAAAAGCAGAATCTGCTGTTAATGATCTTACAGGAAATGCTGTTCTTTCTTATGCTCTAACAGGAGAGCTTTCAGTCAAAGGAAACTTCGGATTCACTTATCTTGACAATACCGAAACTAGAATTGTTCCATCCACTATATATAATCCCGCATTTAATGTCGGACCTTCACAATCTTCTATTTTCACGAATGATGTAAATAGATCTTCTTGGATTGTAGAACCGCAGATAAACTGGATTAAGCAGCTGAAGAATGCTAAAATTGATGTACTTGTTGGTTCTACTTTTCAAAGCCAGCGCGGTACAAAAATATCCAATTTTGGATCAGGCTTCACTTCCAACAGCCTTATATACAACTTAGCAGCAGCGAAAACGGTAAGGGTACTGCTGGATGAGGAAACACTGTATAAATATCAGGCTTTCTTTGGACGAATTAACTTTAATTATCAACAGAAATATATCGCAAACCTTACCGCTAGACGCGACGGTTCAAGCAGATTTGGACCAGGCAACCAGTTTGCGAATTTCGGGGCATTGGGATTTGCGTGGCTGTTTTCTAACGAAAAATTTCTCCAGAATTCGAGGTGGCTTAGTTTTGGAAAAATACGAGGCAGTTACGGTACCACGGGAAATGATCAGATTGGCGATTATCAGTTTTTCGACACTTATTCAGTCAATGGAGTACTATATAACGGAATTTCCGGCCTTTCACCGACAAGGCTCTTTAATTCCGATTTTGGATGGGAGACAAATAAAAAACTGGAAGCGGCACTTGAAGTAGGTTTCTTTAAAGACCGCATTTTCACAACCGTGGAATGGTATCAGAACAAGTCTTCCAATCAGCTGGTCGGTATTCCGCTTCCGGGAACAACTGGCTTTTCATCCATGCAGGCCAATCTGAATGCGGTCGTGCAAAACAGGGGAATTGAATTTACATTGAGAACCGTCAATTTTAATAGCGGAAATTTTAACTGGACCACCAGTCTTAATTTCACTCTTGCTAAAAATAAGCTCCTTTCTTTTCCTAATCTTGCAAGTTCAACCTACAGCCAGCAGTACAGGGTCGGACAGCCACTTAATATACAGCTCTTATACAAATTCAACGGAGTAAACCCGCAGACGGGAATCTATCAGTTTGAAGACCTCAATAAGGATGGACTTTTGACAGCTGCTGAGGATAAGCAGATAATTGTGGATTTGAATCCAAAATTTTACGGCGGTCTTCAAAATAGGCTGGCTTATAAAGGTGTATCGCTGGATTTTCTCTTCCAGTTTGTCAGTAAGGACAGCAAAGCCTATTCAATGTCGTCAGCTGGAACAATGTCAAACAAGCATGTCAGGCTTTTGGAAAGCTGGTTTTCGCAGGGAGATACTGCTCCATATCAGATCTATACAGCAGGATTTAATAGTGCAGCAGTAACTGCAAACAGCCAGTTCAATCAAAGCACTGCCTCTATTACCGACGCCTCCTTTATAAGACTTAAAAACATTGCCCTTTCATATAAACTCCCTTTGAGCCTAAATGATACGCAATGCACGATAATGCTTCAGGGACAGAATCTGCTGACTTTTACCAGATATGATGACGGAGATCCTGAATTTACAACCTATGGCTACCTGCCTCCGCTAAAAGTAATTACGGCAGGAATTCAATTAACTTTTTAATATCCGGTTATGAAAACAAAATTTTTATTTACATCCCGATTTTTAATTTCTATGATTCTGTTTATCGCTGTTTCCTGCGATTCTTTTGTGGAAGTAGACCTGCCAAAATCACAATTAACCACAGATTCTGTTTTTGAAAATTACAGCACTGCTGAAGCGGCTCTTACCGATATTTATTCAAAAATAAGAGACAGGGGAATGCTCACCGGTGATGGCATTGGAATTTCGAATCATCTTTCCTGCTATACCGATGAGATGATAAGCAATGAGAGTGTGTCAAATCCAAGTTTCAGCTTTTATGCTAATGCACTCCTTGATACCAATACTATAGTTGCGGACTATTGGAATTCTGCTTATAATCAGATTTATGCGGCCAATTCAATTATCAGCGGTTGTGAACACAATTCGTCGCTGACGCAGGCCCAAAGAGACCAGCTGACCGGTGAAGCACTTTTTATTCGTTCTCTGGAGCACTTTTATTTATTGAACATTTTTGGAAGCGTGCCGTATGTTTCGGGTACGGATTACAAAACAAATAGTAAAATTTCAAAAATGGCTCCTGAACAGATGTATTCAAAAATTATCTCTGATCTGGAAACTGCCGTAGATCTGCTTCCTGAATCCTATATAGCTGCACCTCGCGTTCGTCCAAATAAGTATGCTGCAAAGGCGCTTCTGTCCAGAATCTATCTCTTTAGCGGGAAATTTCCTGAAGCCTCAAATGCAACATCAGCGGTGATAAATAACCAGAGCCTTTACGCCGTTGAAAATATAAACTCTGCATTTCTCTTAAACTCTAAAGAAACATTATGGCAGCTTCATTCCGGTACCGCTGGCAAAAACGCCGCTGACGGCGCTTATTTTATATTTACCGCGGGCCCTCCGCAGTTTGTATGGCTGAGCAGTATGCTGTACAACTCATTTACGGCTTCTGATCTTCGTCGAACCCATTGGATAAAAGAAGTTAAAGATGCATCGGGAACATGGTATCATCCCTATAAATACAAGGAGAATTTTGACACATCAGTTTCAAAGGAGTACACAGTTATGCTACGGCTTTCCGAACAGTTTTTAATACGATCTGAAGCAAGGGCTATGCAGGGGGATCTTATCGGAGCAAAAGAAGACCTGAATAAAATCAGAAAAAGAGCTGGCCTGCCAGATACTCAAGCAGTGACACAGAGCGAAATACTTGATGCCATTCTTGAAGAAAGAAGACATGAACTTTTCACAGAGTACGGCCACCGCTTTTTTGATCTTAAAAGAAATGGAAAGCTTAACAGCGATCTCGGAAATATAAAGGCCGGCTGGAATTCCTCTGATCAGGTTTTCCCCATTCCCGAGGCAGAAATTAATGCAAATCCTAATCTAAAACCGCAGAATCCGGGATACTAATTACAAGACTTATGATTACAACATATTTTTATCGAAGATTATGTGCCTTTAGGGCATTGTTTTTACCTTTTTTAGTTTTATTTTTTATTTTGCCGTTAGTATCCTGTCCCTTATGGGGACAGGTGGTGCAAAAAAAGAACCTGAAGCCTAATTCATATGCGCAATGGGGTGATGTAGTACTTGATAAAATATCGCCAAACCAGAAATGGGCAAGTTTTAGAATGAGATACAAAAATGGCAACGATACTTTGTTTGTGCGAAATGTCGCCAGCCTTAAAACCTTCAGTTTTCCTGCTGCCAAAAACGGCGGTTTCTCTTCTAACTGGCTGTTTTTCTGCCAGACTGGAAAAGATCTGATTATACTTGACCTTTCAAATGGAAAAAAAGAAATCATTAAAGGAATAAGTAATTTTAGCTACTATGAAAAAAACGACAAGCTGGTTTTTCTAACTTCCTGCGAAAATAAAAACCGCACACTTACAATTCGATCATTAAAAACTGGCAGTAATAGGGAAATCAGCAATATTGACCAGTTCTCACTCAATAAAGAAAAGGGTTTACTGGTATACAGCACATTTTCAGAACACAAAAGTTCCCTTTCAATTGTCAGCCTGCAGAAAGACGAAACATCTCAAGTTGCTGAGGGGATTCTTCCTTTCTCCAACCTCAGCTGGCAGAAAAATGGACTCTCAGTAGCTTTTACGGAAGGAAATGATCCGCAGCATCCGCAAGTTATTTATCATTTTATTGCATCTGAAAAAAAACTGCATGACTTTAAATTCATGCCTGAAAGCAATTCTATTATTAATGCAGATACAGCATTTGACTCAGAAAGTCCAATTATAATATCGGACGATTTGCAGCGGGTGTTTTTCTCTACTGTTTCTTTTAATCCTCAATCAGACAAAAACGAATCAAAAAATGTTGAGATATGGGGTTCAGCTGATAAAAGAACGCACATTCAGCAGCAGAATGCAGGCAGATTAAAAAAAGGAAGAGTTGCAGTCTGGACACCGGTCATAAATAAAGTTGTATATATCACATCATCTGATCTTCCTGATCTAATTTTAAGCGGTGATATGCGATATGCTGTTTTATCAAATCCAGCAGATTATGAACCTCAGTTCGAGTACACAGCACCAAGAGATTTTTACGTAATAGATCTGCAGAACTTTGAGAAAAAATTATTCCTTAAGAACATCACACCTGAACCTCATTATTTTAATGCATCACCAGCAGGTAAGTACTTTACTTATTTTAATGATGGACACTGGTGGACTTATAATTTTAGCACTGGCATTCATAAAAATATCACCGCTGAAATTGGCATTAAGTTCACAGCTAAAGAGCGGTCTCTGGTTCCTGAATCCGTCTGTGGCAGTCCAGGGTGGACCAAAAATGATACTGAAATACTACTGTATGACCAGTTTGATGTCTGGGCAGTAAGTCCTGAAGGAGGTTCTTTTAAGAGGCTTACCAGAGGAAGGGAATCGGACATAATATTTAGAATAGCAAAATCATATGATAAGCCTCGTTTTAATCATTTATTTGAAGGACAGATGCTAGACTCCTTTAACCTTGATAAGGATTTGATTATGAGTGCTAAAGGAGACAATCAAAAGACCGGATTCTACAGATGGAATAAAAAATATGGAGAAAGTTCTATTATTTACAAAGATGCTTTGTGCGACCAGATTATTTACAGCGACACAAAGAAAAACATTTTCTTTAGGGAGCAGAAATTTGATATGTCTCCTAGATTGGCGTTCATAAATAATTCCTCACTTCCCCAATACTTTTTTAAAAGCAATCCACAGCAGGACAAATATTTTTGGGGCAGGTCGGAGCTTATTGAATATCAAAATTCCAAAGGAATAAAATTAAAAGGAGTATTATATTACCCCGCAGAATATAATGCTCTAAAAAAATATCCGATGATTGTGAATATCTATGAGCGCAAGTCATATGAACTTCATCAGTACCAAAATCCAACTTATTATTTGGAAGGTGGATTTAATCCGTCTGTATTTACATCTGAAGGCTATTTTGTATTGCAGCCTGATATCAGTCTCGAATTTCAAAATCCAGGAATTGCTGCAACCGACTGTGTGATTAGTGCGGTTAAAAAAGTTATAGAATTAAATGTCGCAGATGAAAAACATGTCGGACTAATGGGACATTCTTTCGGCGGTTATGAATCTTCGTTCATAATAACACAGACTGATTTATTTGCGGCGGCTATAGCAAGCGGCGCCATTACAGATCTGGTCTCCTTCTATTATACTATAAATAAAGGCAATGGCAGACCGGATATGTGGCGGTTCCATAATGAAGAATGGAATATGGGCGGCACGCCTTATGAAATACCCAAAGCGTATTACGATAATTCGCCTATCAATTTTGTACAGAATGTGCAGACCCCAGTGCTTCTCTGGAGCGGTAAAAATGATTATCAGGTGGATACTCACCAGAGCATGGAATTTTATCTTGCGCTTCGTCGTGCAGGTAGAAAAAGCCTAATGCTTTTATATCCTGATGAGGGCCATGGTCTTATAAATTCAGAAAAACAGAAAGACCTGGCCTTAAGGACACTGCAATGGTTTGACCACTTTTTAAAAGAAAATACAAAAAGTGACTGGATCACCCAAAGCTTAAATAATGGAAGAAATTAAAAACAATGCAGTTCCAAAATGGAACTGCATTGCCATTTAAAAATGCAGATTCTAAATCCATATTACGGATTTTGTTTGTACAGCGGCTGCACGCAGTTTGTGTCCAAATCGTATGCGATAGGACTGTTGTCGTCCACACGGCAAAGATATGGACTCGGAGCCTCATCACATGCGATTCTTACATTGCTGCAGCCTGCAGCTGCATTAGGAAAATATCCCCATTTGAAGGCTTCTTCTTTTGGAGCACTCTGCATGGAAGTAGTCGCAAACGCACCTCCTAGCGCCAAAGCAATAACTGCTGCTGGAATCATGTTTTTCAAAAATAACTTTTTCATGATTTCTAATTTTTAATTTATATAGGATCTACTTTTTTCTACAGGTGTTCGATCTTCATTCCTGATACTGATCAGTATATTTTTAATTCTTTGACTTATATTTTTTAATCTGCTTGCTCTTTAACTCGTAAACCACTAGATCAGTTCCAATTACGGCATATAGATACTTCCCATTTACCATTATTGAACGAAGCTGTTTTGAAGCAGTATGAAAAACTGGAAAACTCAGCAGATAGCTATTCCGCTCTATATCATAAACATCAATAATAAAGCAGGTTTCCCAAAGTTTGTCACTTTCGTATCTGCCCTTCACTTTTGAATTTACAAACAGTAGATTTCCTGACATTGCAGCATTTTCATTTACCACATAAGATGGTGTGGCCATTGCATAACTTTTCCCCTCCTTTAATTTGGACACCTTCATTTTTACTTTAGATATGGTGTCGATACTATGGCCACGGCGAATAAGACTGCCCTTTTTATCAGCAATAATAAATTCGTTGCGGTAACGATGTACGTAGACAATTTTCCCGCTTAATTCAGAATAAAGCAGTATACCGTCAGTATCAAATACGCCGTCCACCTGCTTGTGAAGCAAGGCTCTGTTAAACTTAGCTTTTGGAACAGTATGTTGGTCAAAAATCCCAAGCATATTCTGCATATTTTTTGAGCTGTTGGATCTGACTGCGATACTGCTAGAATCAATTGGCTGCGCAATTGTAAAGTATGGGCTCCCCTTCAATTCTCTGTCTACTTTCCACTTTTTTAAATCCCCTCTTAAAACGATCGGAACGCTGCCGTCAGCGAGATAGAAAAAAGGGCCTTGGATTTTTGTCGTTATCATCTTAAATGGAATTTTCTTTGGGTCCATTAATATTTTTTCTTCTTTTTTGTCAATAAGCAATGCACTATAAGACTGTATGTACGAAGGGTAATCATAATTTGCCAGATATATTCTGCCGTCTGATTCACCAGCTATGTAAAATGAATTGTACCCCAGATTTATTTTCTTTCTAAATTCAGCAGGATGCTGCGGGTAGCGTCTAATAAATGGGTTATCATAGTACATTACTTTTTCTGATGAAAGAAACAAAATCACTACCGTAAGAATACATCCCACAATAGTTCCAAGAATTGCTTTAATGGTTGTGCGATTTCTTTTTCCGGCAGCATTGCTATCCGCCGGTTTGGCGTTTAATATAATAGCCAATGCAGCAAGCGAAACAAAGGCTATATTAAATATAAGATGTGTATTCCAGCTCATTTTCTCCAGCACGCCGCCACAGGAACAAGGCACAAAAGAACTGTAATGGAGCAGTATAAAAATATATGCCGTAAACATCGTCATTAATCCCAGAGAAAAGAATAACGCTGTCATTTTTGTCCGTCGGTTCAAAAGCATCAGAGCGATAAGAAGTTCTATGACGATTACTGCAGGAGAAATCCAGTCTGCATATATGCTAAGCATGGGAGACTGCCCAATCTGCACTTTAAAACTTTCAAAATCAAGCAGCTTGCTTATTGCCGCATAAACAAACAATAAGATATACAGATAGGATATGGTTAAAACAATATTCTTCTTTATGGGGCCACTTGAATTCATATCTCAAATATTTTGTATTAAGCTTACTTCTTAGATGTGAAGCTTTTTATTATGCATTACAAATTTAAACGAGATAATTCCTATAGATACTTTAAAAATCAAGCCAAAAACTTTGAAAATCAAGCAGTTTTACATTTTAGCTGGCATAAAAAATAAATGCCTGCACTTTGTAAGAATCGCGCAGGCATTAAATCATTGTAATTGTTTTTGAAATCAGCCTTTTATCGAGGCGCTGATTCCGGCAAGTTTTTCGTGCAGCTCTATAAGCCCTGCTTTTTGCAGGCACTCTTGAGAGAGACTCTCCAGTTCTGTCCTTCCCTGCTCGCTTATGCTCTCCAATAGTACCGAAGATCCTTCTCTTATCTTCAGCCCGTCCTGTATCAAATGGCTTAAAAGCAGCACATTTTTTCGTGAAATTTTCAAATCCATTTTCACAGGCTCATTCATGCCAGGGATACTCAGCACCGTATCAAAAACCCTGGCTGCATCATTTGCTGTAATCATAATTTACCATTTAAAATTAATACTTCGCTCACTGTAAAATTATAAAGTATCATCCCTTTTTACCCTACTCAAAATTTGGGGAGGATTGCAGGACTTAGAGGCCTTTTCTAATTTAGCCTCAGGTAAATCCCTAGAACCTGTTCAATTGGTGCATTTTAGATTTTTAAAGCAGATTCTGAAATGGATTTCCTTTAATTTTTAATAGGGATGACAGCTGCTTCTTAGCTGATTGCTAAAGCTGAAAAAAGTCTTTTAGAAGCTTTCGGACTGTGGTTTTTGGCAGTCAGCAAGATGTCTGGTTGTATCACAACCAAAAATCTTGCTGCCCCTCTGCTCGGAACTCGCTGGCAGTGAAACTTTAAGATTGAATGAAATTGAAACAATGAAAAAGAAAAGATCATGGAAGAGAAAAACAGTAGCAGAAACAGATGGCTGCACATCCGGCTGACCAAAGAAGAATTCGAGCAGATAGACAGAAATTTTAAAGCTTCAGTCTGCCGCAAACGAAGTGATTTCGTGCGCAGAAATCTGCTCAGAAAACCCATTGTAATGAGATATAGAAACGAGTCGCTGGATAAGCTGCTGCAGGAGCTTATCCAGCTCAGAACACAGCTGAATTTCATGGGAAATAATTTCAATCAGAGCGTTAAAAAACTCCATACAATTTCTGAAATTTCCGATTTAAGAGTCTGGATTCTATCTTTTGATTCCGACAGGAATAAATATTTTTCCCTGGTTGAAGAAATAAAAAAACACATTGAAAATCTCGCCCACAAATGGTTGCAGTCATAAACACAGGACACTCGATAAGAGGCATCCTAATGTATAATGAGAATAAAGTTTCCCGGGGTGCAGCTATGTGCATCGGCGAGGGAAATTATCCCATAGATATTGAAAAAATGTCAGAATCTTTTAAGCTCAGCATATTTCTAAAGCAGCTCCAGCTCAATGAAAATGTCAAGCGAAGCGCAGTGCACATCTCGCTGAATTTTGACCGTTCAGACAAGGATTTATCAAAAGAAAAACTCATGCAGATTGCCTCTTCTTATATGGAGAAAATTGGATTCGGCGCACAGCCTTATCTGGTCTACCAGCACCACGATGCGGGACATCCACACCTGCATATCGCGGCCATAAATGTGAGGGCAGACGGATCCAGGATTAACATGCACAATATTGGAAGAAACCAGTCCGAAACGGCTCGCAAAGAATTGGAGATTTCTTTTAATCTGGTTCGGGCGGACTCGAGAAAAAAACAGAGTCAGGCGCTTATTAATGCCATTGATGCGGAAAAAATAAAATATGGGGCAATAGATTCCAAGAGAGCCATCGGCAGTGTACTCAATGCAGTTATTCCGCACTACAAATACACAACGCTGGGTGAGCTGAACGCAGTATTGAACCTGTATAACGTGAAGGCTGAAAGGGGAAAGGAAAATTCAAAAATGTTTCAGAATAAAGGGCTAATCTACCAGATTCTGGATGAGAATAAAAAGACTGTCGGGGTTCCTATAAAAGCCAGCAGTTTTTATTCCAAGCCTACCCTTTCCCGGCTTGAAATTAATTTTGCAGCCTCCAAAACTTCTCGTATGATAAACATGAAAAGAACACGAAATGCCATTGATCTATTGCTGTTAAAACACCATTCAATTACGCTCTCGCAGCTTGAGACGCGGCTGGCGAACCAGGGGATTACAGCAGTTGTCAGAAAGAATGAACAGGGGCTGATATACGGCATGACCTACATAGATCATAACACCAGATGCGTTTTCAACGGAAGCAGTCTCGGACCTGAATATGCAGCCAAAGGGCTCCTGCAGCGTCTGGGCCACTCGTCCCATTCTGAAAAGCAGTATACAGTTCCTGATGGTACCGCTCAGAACCAGGGCTCCTTTATTTCCGCAGGGGAAGTGCAGCGGATAATTGATAATGTGCTTTACGCTGGAACGCCGTCAGATTACGTTCCCAAAGAGCTTAAAAACAAGCGGAAAAAAAGAAGAAGAAAAGGACAGTCAGATAATAATTAACACATAAAAATCAACAGCATGCAGACAGGAGAAAATGAACAGGCGCTTAGAAAAATTTTAGATATGACTAGACTGATGAGCATCGCAGTGCTGCTCATCCATTTTTATTATTACTGCTTCGATTCCTTCAGGTATTGGAATCTCGCTCCGGATTTTGCCTGCAGGATACTGGAGAATATTCATCGTACGGGACTTCTGGACAGCTTCCATAAATCAAAGCTCTTTGCACTTGGACTCTTGGTTATTTCCCTTATGGGCGCCAGAGGAAGAAAAGATGAAAAACTCCATTTTAGAACTGCTTTTTATTATATCTCAATGGGCCTCCTGCTTTACTTTGGTTCCTACCTGGCTTTTGTAATATTTGCAAATGCTGAGGTCTGCTCCGTACTATATATCTCACTGTGTTCTTTGGGTTATTTAATGACGCTTTCCGGGGGCACCCTGCTCTCCCGCATTATCCACAGAAAGCTTAGTTCAGCAGATATTTTTAATAAGGAAAATGAAACTTTCCCTCAGGAGGAAAGGCTTATTGAAAACGAATATTCCGTTAACCTTCCTGCCCGTTATCACCTCAAAGACAAAGTGCGCAGCAGCTGGATTAACATTATAAATCCCTTCCGGGGCATTCTGGTTCCAGGAACGCCGGGTTCGGGAAAATCATACTTTGTGATCCGCCATATAATCACCCAGCATATTGCCAAGGGCTTTTCTATGTTCATCTATGATTTCAAATTCGACGACCTAACCGTTATCGCCTATAATGCCTGGCTGAAATTCCGTCATCTTTATGCCGTGGAGCCCAAATTTTACATCATAAATTTTGATGACCTCTCCAGAACCCACCGTTGTAATCCCCTTGATCCTGCGGCAATGACAGACATTACCGATGCCGCGGAATCTGCCCGCACAATCCTTATGGGACTCAACCGGGAGTGGATTAAAAAACAGGGCGATTTCTTTGTGGAATCCCCCATAAATTTCCTGACGGCAGTTATCTGGTACCTGCGAAAATACAACGATGGCGAGTTCTGCACCCTGCCCCATGTCATTGAAATGATCCAAACCGATTACGAGAGCCTTTTCACGATTCTGAGAACCGAAAAAGAGATCGAAGTGCTTATCAATCCCTTTGTCAGTGCGTTCCTGAATGAGGCAGTCGACCAGCTGGAGGGGCAGATAGCTTCCGCTAAAATCTCACTGGCGAAACTCTCCTCCCCTCAGCTTTATTATGTGCTGTCGGGCAGTGATTTCACACTTGATATTAATAATCCATCCGATCCGAAAATTGTTTCAATGGGAAACAATCCGCAAAAAATACAGACTTATGGTGCCGTGCTTTCACTTTTTGTCAGCCGTCTTATCAAACAGGTAAACCAGAAGGGAAAGCTCAAAAGCAGTCTTGTTTTTGACGAGTTCCCCACTATCTATCTCAACAATATAGACAGTCTGATTGCAACTGCAAGAAGCAACAGAGTGAGCACCTGTCTGGGGATTCAGGACTTCAGCCAGCTTCGCAAAGACTACGGCCGCGAGCAGGCTGATGTGATCATTAATATAGTCGGAAATATCATCAGCGGACAAGTCAGCGGGGATACGGCAAAACAGCTCTCAGAGCGTTTCGGAAAAATAATGCAGGACCGCGAAAGCCTCTCTATAAACAGCAGCGACATCTCCATCAGTCGTTCCCGACAGCTCGAATCCGCAGTGCCGCCTTCGAAGATTTCTTCGCTGAGTTCGGGGGAATTCGTGGGCATGACAGCCGATAACCCGGACTGCAGAATTGAGCTTAAAACCTTTCACTGCGATATCATCAACGACCACGAAAAAATTAAAAAAGAAACAGCTGCTTACAAAGAGATTCCGGTCATTCGGACCATTGATAATGTTATGGTCCAGAAAAACTATCTACAGATTAAAATTGAGATTCAGGAAATAATCCACAGCGAAATGGAAAGGATAATTAAAAATCCGGTACTTTCATCGCTGGTTCTGAAAAAAGAAAAATAGCATATTGTCTTTAGATGTTTTTCTTGAGCAGAGCGTAGAAAAATGTTTTTAGCTGCCGGATTCTTTTATAAGCTGCAGTGTCTTTTCGTCCTGCTCTCCATTGTAATATTTGTCAAGCACCTGCCTGAAACATTCGGGCGAATCAGCCAGCAGTCCGAACAGGGTCATGCAGGATTTGAGTTTTCTTTCATCTGGCATGCCCAGAATTTCTAGTGCCGTTTTATTTTCGATTTTAAGCATTGCCTGGGTAATTTCCACCAGACGATTTCCCAATACAGGATGATTGAGATACTGCTCGGCTTCCTTGAGGTTTTCAATGCCATAAAAGATATTATAATCCGTAAATCCCAGTCCTCTTAACTGAGGAAAAATAAACCACATCCAGTGGGTCTGTTTGCTGCCCTGCCTGATCTCGTGCAGTGCGTTGTTATACGTTTCCCTTTGTGCCTCTAAAAAACGGTCAAGATCATATTGCTTTACCATTGCAGTGCTTTTTTGTTACCTGAAATTACAAAATATTTCAATGCCTTTCCTAAACAGGCATCTGAAATATGACTTCTGACTGCTGTAAAGATTGATAAGGAAATTTTCAATAAAAACGGATTAAAAGAGCCGCGAAAATAGCACCCGCAGGCTCCTGCATGCGCATAACGGCCTTGCCGCCCTTCGGGACTTATAGCACTCCGGATCCTTTTTCGGGCGCTTGATTTTGTGCTTTCTTTTTTCCCGTTTTTTCTTTGAAAAATTTCATGCGGGACTTGAGAAAAGACAGAAAAAATACTCACTTAAAATTTTACATCATGGAAATCTCAGGACGAATTACAAAAGATGCCGTAACGGCGAAAGTTTCAAATGACAGGGAGGTGGTAAATTTCTCCATTGCCATAAACGACAGCTACAGACCAAAAGGCTCTGAGGAGCTTAAAAAGATAGTAACCTACATCGACTGCTCCTATTGGATGGGTTCCAAAATGGCGCAGTGGCTTAAAAAAGGCACTGTGGTTGAACTCTTCGGGCGTATAGGTCTGAATGTCTACAATAATGCCGAGGGCAAAGCGCTCGGTTCGCTGACCTTTCACACCAGTAATATTAAAATACTGGTGTTCCCGAAAACAGAAAACAGTGCTGAAGTTCCCGCAGTTCAAAATAAAAATACGGATCAAGACACCCCTGACGACCTGCCTTTCTAATTGGAATCTATACCGTTTCACATCAAAATTTATACGCCATGAAAGCCTTTGAAAAATCAGTTTACATAGAATATCCCGTATCCGCCCAGTTCAAAAAAATAGTCCTCTCTAATATGGAATCTTATGGCGGGACAAAAAAAGAGCAATTAAAATCTTTCTTGGAAGACCTGCAGAAAAACGGATGCGTCTGCGGGATGATTTCAGAGTTTGTCTACAACTCGGACTGCAGGAAATTCTATATCCAGCATTTGGATGATTTGGAAAATATCCGATATGAAATTGAAGATTCCCTTGGGGAATTTGTCAAAAACCGCCACCGCCTGCCCCATTACACCTTTGTATGCTGGCTCTGCTTTGAAGAATACTGTTTTGACATCTACAGAAACAGTTTTGAATAACCCTTTTTCAATCTTAAAATCTTCCTTTATGAAAGCATCAGATAAATTCAAAAACGCCGTAGAAAGCTACCTGAGCGAAAAAGCGCAGAACGATGCCGTTTTTTCAGTGGAATATAAAAAAGAAAACAAAAACCTCGAAAGCTGTTTTCACTACATCTTTGGCGAGGTCAAAAAAACAGGGGAATGCGCCTTTGACAATCAGGAAATCTTTGACATGGCTGTGAAGTACTACACAGACGACACGATTGGAACGCCTGCCCCTGCACAATGCAGAGTTGCAGTAAGCCCGCCTGTAAAGCCTGATTTATTCTCGGATGCGCCCGCAGTATCTCAAAGCACAGTTCAAAAAATAGAAATAGTGCAACCCGTGAAGCCTGTGCAAACCCTAACACTCTTTGACTTATGATACCCAAAACAGTTATAGAAAAAGAAATCAGCGCCTTAAGCACCACCCTAGCCCCAATCACATCTCAGATGCACCGATGGGCGGAAAAAAATATTTTCCTGAAATGGGCGGTGCTCTCAAGGGGAAAATTCCATTGTCTGGAATGCACCCATTCGTGGAAGCCTGACAGCCAAAGCCAGTCCTGCAAAAATTACATTAACTGCACCGCCTGTCAGGGGAAACTTAAAATGCATCAGGACAATCAGGTGTATTTCAGGGAAATCGAATATTTCGCCCTCACCGATACCTGCTCTGGGTATCAGGTGGTGCGTATCATCTGCTCGCACAAGAACATGAAAAAAAATGTTCTTCCCGCCTATTCCCATACCGAAGTCATGCAACATTGGATAAATCCAAAAGGGGAAGTACGCACCATCTCAAGAAGCACCAATGTTTTTTCCAATGCCTATGATGCATGGCAGTACTATTCCCCTTTGGAAATCCGTCCAAAGGATTTTCAGTACTCGCCAAAATACCGCATCAATCCCTATAAGGTTTATCCGCACATGAAAGTGATTCCGCATTTGAAAAGAAACGGTTTTAAAACTTCCGTACACGGCATTGCACCGCAGATACTTTTCACTGCTCTTTTAAAAGACCCCATAGCAGAAACCCTTTTAAAAAGTTCGCAGACCTCTCTGCTCAAGCATTACCTCACCTCCCATGAACAGCATCTGCGTGAAAACTGGCAGGCAGTAAAAACCTGCCTTAAACAGCGTTATCAGATTCAGGACATAAAAATTTGGGAGGATTATATTGCCCTGCTCCGATGGTTTAAAAAAGACCTAAGCTCCCCTGCGCTTGTCTGCCCTGAAAATTTAGACCAGGCGCATGACAGGCTTGTTGCCAAAAAAAGGGACATACAGCGCAGAAAGCATCTTGCGCAGATGCGTGCTGAAATACAGAAAGCAGAGCCGATTTACAAAAAGAATAAAAAACAATTCTTCGGACTTTCTTTTACCGATAATGACCTTACGATAAAAGTCCTTGACAGTGTGCAGGATTTTCTCCAAGAGGGCGACACGCTCCACCACTGCGTATTTACCAACGAGTATTATAAAAAGAAAGATTCCCTGATACTGTCAGCGCAGATTGAAAACAGACCTGTGGAAACCATTGAAATCTCCCTTTCGAGAATGGAAATTATCCAATGCAGGGGGCATAGAAATAAAACCTCCAAACACCACAATCGGATTATGAGGATTATTAATAAAAACCTGTCTGAGATTGCCGGGTGGTTGAAAAAGCACAAAAAGCAGACTGCTTCCGCTTAACCCATTTTACTATTGATACCGCAGATTTTACACTGCGGTATTTTTTTTGCGCGCAGACACTTTAAGGTGCACGGGGCAGTCCCGACTTAGGGGCTATTATGGAATGTTAAGTCAATTTCACCACAAAGTTCGGGCACGTCCTTCGGTTCTCCGCAAAAAATTCCCCCATAAATGCAGGGCTGCGCTCCTGCTTTATTGCGTTGCTTTCTGCGTTCGCTCGTCCCTGCCCGCTCAGCGGTGCTGTAATTAATCTTAAAACTACAGCAATTATGAAAAATCAACATCAAAACACAGACTGGCAGAAAGTATCAGAAATCGAACTGATCTATAAAACCAGAGTAAAAAGCACTGAAAGACCGTGTATCACTTCTTCCAGAGATGCTTACCGAATACTGCTCGACAGCTGGGATCCCGGAAAAATAGAATTCTTTGAGCAGTTCAAAGTGCTGCTGCTCAGCCAGTCCAACAGGGTTCTGGGAATCTACGAAGTTTCCTCAGGAGGCATCTCAGGAACTGTGGTGGATATGCGCCTGCTTTTCGCGGCAGCCCTGAAAGCTGCCGCCGTCGGGATCATCATCACCCACAACCATCCATCAGGAAAAACAGTCCCTTCCGAGGCCGACAGAAATATGACCCGAAAAATAGAGAAGCGGGAAAACTGCTGGATATTCCGCTGCTCGACCACCTGATCGTAACACCCGATACCTATTACTCTTTTGCAGATGAAGGCGCCCTTTAAGGGTATTTTCATCTTTCATGCCCTTGCGCTGTTCTGTTTTTTTTAAGTAATTTTGCCTATGAATCATGAAGAAATAAAACGATATTTTGAGAACAATCCGCAGCCGAAGGAAAAGGACTTATACTTATACCTCCGCCCCTGAAACATCTCATATCAAAAGTTTAATATTGATAAACTATCAGTAATCCAAGGAATATCGAATGTCCAGCGTTCCCTTGTTCTAGAAGAAGTTAAAAATGATTTCGCCTTTAATTTATAATCTATTTTAACAAGACTGCTAATAAACTTTTACACCCTTTTAAGTAACAGTAACCTGTAAAGAACAAAAAAATAATCAGATTTAACTTCCAGTTAATGTAATTATGAGTTGTTATCAACCTTATTTTGTACTATGCGTTCATATATTTTACGGACATCTTTAGGCAGCTTCCCTCCATACCAATTATCACCATTTGGCTGTTTTGTTGATTTAATTAATATTTTAATGCACTCTGTAACGATATACCATGCCATGTCTTTATCATTGAAATCTGAAACAGGTTTAGCAGTATAAGGCAGGGCAGTGTAGTTCCCCAAATTATAATCCTTGGTTATCCAACTGCAGTAACTCAAAATTATAGGAACTATTTTAAAATCTTCATCTTTCTTTCCGCGATCAATTGCATTTTTAATTTCGTAATTAAATACATAATCAGTTCTCATTAAATTTGGACTGATCATAAAACAAATTATATCAGATTCATCAAAATTCTGCTGAATATCCTTATCCCATTCACCTCCTGCAATCAATTCGGTGCAGTACCAGGTTGAAATTAAGCCATCTCTTTTTAGAGGTTCTAAATGATCTAAAAGCTGGTTGACCATAACCAAGTCATCTTTAGAATAG